>JAZQYG010000001.1:0-5322 GCA_045633305.1 Clostridia bacterium
CAGCCTCCATGGGCGCGTTCCTTCTCTCATCTGGAGCAAAGGGCAAACGTTACGCTCTTCCTAATGCGGAAATTATGATACATCAACCACTCGGCGGAGCGCAAGGTCAGGCTAGTGATATTGCTATTCAGGCTCAACAGATTCTAAAGATAAAGTCCAAAATGAATAAAATCCTTAGCGAAAACACTAACCAACCGCTTGAAAAAGTCGAAGTCGACACGGACAGAGATTTTTATATGAGCGCGCAAGAAGCGCTTGATTACGGCATAGTGGATAAAGTTTTCGAATACAGAAAATAGAGGTGCACTTTGAATAAAGAAAACGTAAATCCCTGTTGTTCCTTCTGTGGAAAGGAAGAAAGTCAGGTAGACAAATTAATAATGGGTCCAAGTGGCGTATATATTTGTAACGAGTGCGTTGCAGTATGCGACAAGATGCTTGAGAGAGAAAAGGCGGATAATTCTTCAAAAGAAGAAGGGTTTGAACTACCTACGCCCTCTGAAATCAAGTCAAGACTGGACGACTATATTATCGGACAAGACGAAGCAAAAAAAGTTCTTTCTGTTGCCGTATACAATCATTACAAACGTATATTGAACGGCAAAAAGAGCGAGGACGGCGTAGTGCTCGAAAAGAGTAACGTTTTGATGCTTGGTCCGACTGGTTCTGGTAAAACTTTGCTTGCAAAAACTTTGGCAAACATCTTAAAAGTTCCTTTTGCCGTAGCCGACGCAACCACCTTAACCGAGGCGGGTTACGTGGGTGAAGACGTTGAGAATATTTTGCTCAAACTTATTCAGGCTGCGGACTTTGATATCAAAAAAGCGGAACGTGGAATAATTTATATCGACGAGATTGACAAAATTACGAGAAAAGGCGAGAACGTTTCTATAACCCGAGACGTTTCGGGAGAAGGCGTTCAACAAGCCTTGCTCAAAATTATTGAAAGTACGGTAGCAAGCGTACCTCCTCAAGGTGGACGCAAGCACCCTCAACAAGAACTCATACAAATAGACACCACTAACATTTTGTTTATTTGTGGTGGAGCGTTCGTTGGTTTAGAGAAAATCGTAGAAAAGAGAAAGGATAAAACTTCCCTTGGATTCGGCTCTTCTGTTAAGAGTAAAGAAGGTTTTGACGCTGTTAAACTTCTCAAAGAAATCCAACCCGACGATTTGATAAAATACGGACTTATTCCTGAATTTGCAGGTAGACTTCCTATCGTTGTAGGGCTCACCGCGCTCAACGAAACGGCGCTCGTTAAGATTTTGACTGAACCAAAAAATTCACTCGTTAAGCAGTACACAAAACTTATCGAACTTGACGGAGTAAAATTAGAGTTTGACGAAGAGGCTGTAAGGGCAGTTGCTCAAAAAGCAATCAAACTCAACACCGGAGCTAGAGGACTTAGAGCAATACTTGAAAAAGCAATGCTCGACATTATGTACGATATTCCTAATGACAAAACTATTGAGAAAATCGTCGTAACCAAAAGCACGATAGACGGCGAATCTGGACCTTTTATCATAAGAAAAGAAAAAACCGGTGAAGAAATAGCGTAATTGACGGCTGCCTCTTGGCAGCCGTTTGCAAAGGAAAAAATTTATGAAAATACCAGTTATACCTTTAAGAGGACTCGTAGCATTTCCCTCGACCTCTCTTCAATTTGACGTAAAAAGAGAAATTTCACTTAAAGCACTTAATTATTCTGCGGAAAATCACACGCAGATTCTTTTGCTTCCTCAAATAAAATCAAATCTCGAAAAAATTACTGAAAAGGACCTATTAGACGTAGGAACTATTTCCGAAATCAGACACGTTATTAGTTTAGTTGGTAACACCGTTCGTGTAATGGCGGAAGGTAAATCGAGAGCAAAAGTAATTTCTTTTGAGCAAAGTGAACCCTTTTTCCTTGCTGAAGTTGAAATTATGCCTTCGGTAGTAGAGGATGAAAGTGAGTGTGAGGCGTATTATCGTTTGTTGAAGGGAATTTCTGGCGAATATCTTGCTTTGAATCCGAGATTAAACGGCGAAGTTAGAAATCTTCTTGCCTCGTGTGACAATGCGGACGAGTTTTCTGATATGATAGCGCACACCCTTCCTCTTCGTTACAAAAGTGAATTGCTAAAAGAATTTAATTTATCTTCTCGTATGGATAAATTAATAAGTATCGTCAAGAGCGAAATAGAAGTACTCAAAGCCGAGACTAAGATTCAAGGACGAGTAAAAGAAAAAATCGATAAATCACAAAAAGAATTTTATCTTCGCGAGCAAATAAAGGCTATTCACGAAGAACTTGGCGATAGTGGAGAAGAAATAGACGAACTTCAAGAAAAGATAAAATCTTTAAAGGTAGACGACAAGACGAAGGAGCATTTCTTGAAAGAGTGGAGAAGGATGAAAACGCTCAATTCTATGTCACCAGAACTATCGATAATTAGAACCTATCTTGAAACTGCAGTTGAACTACCTTGGGGAATATTCACCGAGGATAACAAAGATTTAGTGCTTGCTCGTGAAGTTTTAGACAAAGAACATTACGCCCTTGAGAAGTTAAAAGATAGAATTATCGAATATCTTGCAGTTAGAATTATGACGGAAAGAGAGCAAGGCTCGATACTTTGTTTAGTAGGACCTCCGGGAGTTGGAAAGACTTCGGTAGCAAAATCCGTTGCTAACGCTTTGAATAAAAAATACGTACGTATGAGCCTTGGTGGTGTACACGACGAGGCGGAAATTCGCGGTCATAGAAAAACCTACGTCGGCGCTATGGCTGGTAGAATAATTAGCGGTATGAAAAACGCCGGTTCAATGAACCCCGTATTCGTTTTAGACGAAATTGACAAGATGTCGTCAGACTATAAAGGGGACCCGTCTAGCGCTATGCTTGAAGTGCTTGATAGAGAACAAAACGAGAAGTTTTGCGATAACTATCTTGAAGTACCGTTTGATTTATCTAAAGTTACCTTTATTGCAACGGCAAACTCCGCAGAACATATTCCTCCCGCTCTTTTTGATAGGATGGAATTAGTTGAAATTACGGGGTACACGGAAGAAGAGAAGATTCAAATAGCCCTTCGTCATCTTATTCCCAAACAACTAAAATTGCACGGAGTAACAGAGCAAGATATTGAATTTACTGAAGACGGTATTAAGGCTATAATTAACGGATACACGAGAGAATCCGGCGTCCGTAATTTAGAAAGACAAATCGCTAACGTGTGTAGAAAAGCGGTTACCTCTTTCCTTATAAAAGAAAGAGTAAAACTCGTGGTTACACAAAACGTAGTTCACGAAAAATTAGGTACGCCCAAATTTAAAAAAGATTCACTTATAAACAAAGATACCGTAGGTCTATGTACTGGTCTTGCGTGGACCGCCGTTGGTGGTGAAACGCTTGACGTAGAAACTATCGTATATAAAGGCAAAGGTGAGTTATCCCTCACTGGTCATTTAGGCGACGTTATGAAGGAGTCGGCGCAAACTGCCCTTGGCTATATCAAATCGCACGCAAAAGAACTTGGCGTAGACGAGAGTATTTTTGAAAAAGTTAATCTTCACGTACACGTTCCAGCGGGCGCAATACCCAAAGACGGTCCGTCTGCGGGAATAACTATAGCAACCTCAATTCTTTCGGCTCTAACGGGCAAAAAAGTAAATGGAACCGTTGCTATGACCGGAGAGATTACTTTGCTTGGCAAAGTTCTTCCTATCGGAGGACTCAAAGAAAAGACTCTTGCTGCGGTAAGGGCTGGAATTAAGACTGTAATCGTGCCAAAAGAGAATAAAAAAGACGTAGAAGAACTTCCTATCGTTGTTAAAAAGAAACTAAAATTCGTTTATGCTGAAAACGTTTCGGAAGTCTTTGAGAGGGCTATATGTACGTAAAAAAAGCGGAATTTATGCTTTCAGTTGCCGAGTCTAACAAGATTTTGTCCCACTCATATCCAGAGATTGCAATAGCGGGTAAATCCAACGTTGGAAAATCGTCCTTTATCAATACGATAACGGGCAACGGAAAACTTGCTAGAACGTCTCAAGAACCAGGAAGAACAAGGCTATTAAATTACTTTTTAATTAACGAGGAATTCGTTTTCGTTGATTTGCCGGGATACGGTTTTGCACGAGTTTCGGACAAAGAAAAGAAAAACTGGGCAACTCTTATCGACGGATATTTATTGAATAGTGAAAATCTACTTAACGTATTCGTTCTTCTTGACGTAAGACACGACGCTGGTGAACACGATAAAGCGCTTTTAAATTTTTTGTATCACCATAATATCCCTTTTACCGTCATTGCAACTAAGTCCGACAAACTTTCTCGCTCCGCGCAAAACAAGAGAAGGTTGGAACTTGCAAATTCGATAGGAATAGGCAAAGAAGACGTAATTTTGGTGTCTTCGCTAAACGGACAAGGAAGAGAAGACGTTGAAAAACGCATAAAAAGCCTTTTAGATTCAAAAAAACTTTAATTATATTGACAATATAACCTTATTAGTGATAAAATAATTATTACTTAATTGTATTATTTAAGTCTTTATAGGAGCAAACTAATGGAAATTTCATTAAAGAAGATGTGGCAATTCATATTGAAATTCTGGTGGATTGTCGTTATTATGGCAGTTCTTGGTGCAGGACTCGGATATTTTACAGCAACTGAAGAAAAGAGTACGACCAAGTATATTTCTAGCGCAAAAGTTATCTTAGATATTGACCATCTTGACAAAATGGAAGTATCAAGTTCTTCGGGAAGCGGCAATAGGGAGTATACGAAATACAATATTGCATATTCACTTTTCCCAACTTTCCAAGACATCGTACTTTCTAATGAGGGCGTGTTGGAAAGAGCAAGTAATGAGTACAACGCAAAGCACGGAACGGATTATGACGGAAATAGAGTTAGGAATATGCTTTGGCTTGAATTTCCTGGAAATTCTTTGACTTTTACCATACATTGTCAAGACGAAGATAAGGACGTAAGTTATGAAATGTGTGAACTTGTTGCAAAATACGGCGTTCAAAGAATAAATCAATTTTCTGACGACGTAAAAATGCAACTTTCCTCATTGCACGTATATACAACTACTGTAAATGCTACGGTAACTGGCGAAAACGTTGAATTAATTAAACAACATAAGGAAGATATATATAACGCAATTAAGGCAGGGCTTGTTGAAAAAGAATATCTTCAACTTGTAGACGTTGAAGAAGGATTAACCGTTTCGGAGACGAAAGTTACTTTCGTTGGATACGATAAGTCTGTTAACGAAAAGTTAGTCAAATTTTTGATTACCTCTGGATTAGTTAGCGCAGACCCAACTG
>JAZQYG010000002.1:0-6055 GCA_045633305.1 Clostridia bacterium
TTTGATATTGAGTGTTGCGACGGAAAACATATTTGCGAATTTGGTTACGTACTTATTGATGAAAATTTTAATATTTTAGAAAGGGATTGCATAACGATAAATCCTGAGCATGAATTTAATCTTACAGATAGAGAAAAGCAAAAAGATATTTATCTCGCTTTTCCAAACGAGGTTTATTATAATAGTCCAACTTTTGATTATTATTATGAAAAAATCAAAAGCATATTAACTTTACAAGATTGCAAAATTATAGGTTTTGCTTTATCTAACGATTCTAAATTTTTGATAGGTGCGTGTAAAAATTACAATAAGGAAATTATAAATTTTAACTATTATGATTTTCAAAGATTGTATCAAGTATATGCGGAGGCAAAAAATCGAACTGCTATAGAAAAGATTGCGGAACAATTAAATATAACGGATATACGTTTCCATAAAAGTGATGACGATGCTTGGGCAGTATTTAAAATTATCAAAATTATAGGAGAAAAGGAGAAACTATCGTTTAAAGAAACGATAAAAATGCTTTTAAGTAAAAACGAGAATCAAACGAAAGTTGATAAAGCGAACGAGCAAAAAAAATTGATAAAAAAACTTAATAATGGCAATCAAAAGGTTCAAAATGAATTTATTAAGAGTTTTATTAGTAAACTAGTTCTTAATCAATCAAGAAAAGACGGAACATTTTTCGGTAAAAAAGTTTGTATTAGTTTAGATTTTCAAAAGAAGAGATTTAATGAGTTTCTTGCAATAATAAAGCGTTTATATGAATTTGGTGCGGTTTATACAGGCAAGGTAAGCGTATGTGATATTTTTATACGATATCAAGCGGGAGAGGAAGAAGAACTTCGATATAAGAGTATCAGTTTAGGTGAGCACAATAAGGCAGAAATTCAGATTTTTACTTTAGAAGAAGCCCTAGACAAATTAAAAGTATCACTAGATGAATTAAATAAGATTGATTATATCGATAAAGAATTAAATCCAAAAGGAAACAAAAAAGAAAAGAATCAAAAAAACAATAAAAAGCAAGAAGCTAACAAAAGTAGCACAATAAAAGATATTTTAAAGGCAAGTGGTGTGGAATTTCATTTAGAATAATTAATTTCCCAAAACCTTATAAAAATGCTTGACAGTCATTTTTGAAA
This sequence comes from Clostridia bacterium, assembly GCA_045633305.1. Lineage (GTDB taxonomy): Bacteria > Bacillota > Clostridia > Christensenellales > RUG350 > RGIG2224. The sequence goes on from JAZQYG010000002.1 coordinate 1,149, forward strand.
GTGTTAAAATTCAGTCAACTTAATACAAAGGCTACGACGAAGACGGATTTCGTTAGGAGTTTTTACAGAGAGTCGGGGACGGTGCAATCCCGATAAAACGAAACGTAATCTTATCACTTCTGAGCCGAAAGCCCCAAAAGTTAATCACTTAGTAGACGCTTTCCGTTGTTGCTACGTAAAAGCATAGGAGTTGTTGGACTCTGAAGAGGCAGTTTAACTGCAATTTGAGTGGTACCGCGAGCATATTAGCCCGTCTCAAAGATTGAGACGGGTTTTTCTTTGTTTTAAGCAAGCAAAATGAAATTTTTAGGAGGTTAAAAGCCATGAACACACAAAACAAGAATACGTTAGGTCAATTAACGGAGATTGCGACTCGAATTAAGGAGCTTCGTGAGATTATGGACTACACGATTTCTTATATGGCTGAAAAAACCAACGTCACCGAAAGTCAATACTCTTTATACGAAAGTGGAGAGGTTGATATACCTTTTTCATTTATTCATAAATGCGCTCTTGCCTTTGGCGTTGAAATGACCGAACTTTTGGTAGGTAGCAACGCTAAACTATCTGGTTACACCGTAACGAGAAAAGGTAGAGGTCAAGAAACGGCAAAAGAGGACGGAATCAATATATTTAACCTTGCGCCTAAATTCAAAGATAAACTCGCAGAACCTTACTGGGTAACTTACGAGTATTCCGAAAGCGCGCAAAATAAACCTATCCACCTAACCACTCATAGCGGTCAAGAATTCGACCTCGTACTTAGTGGTAAACTCAAAGTGCAAGTAGGCGAACATACCGAAGTACTTGAAGAGGGTGATAGCATCTATTACAATTCTTCTAATCCCCACGGTATGATAGCGGTAGACGGTAAAGATTGCACCTTCGTAGCGGTCGTTATGTCTGGTGATAAGACGGAAGAAAAGGTAGTTAGAAAGAGCGTAATTTCGGCAAAAAATAGCGAAAAACTCGTTTGCGAAAAGTTTGTTGAGCCTACCGAAAACGAAAACGGTGAACTTTTGAGTATCAATTTCAAAAACACTGATTCGTTTAACTTTGGCTTTGATATCGTGGACGAGATTGCAAGAAAATATCCTGAAAAACTTGCTATGCTTCACCTTGACAAGAACAAAGTGGAACGTCGTTTTACTTTCAAAGATATAAAGAAAGCGTCAAACCAAGTTGCAAATTATTTTACTTCCCTCGGCATAAAAAAGGGAGATAAAGTAATGCTCGTTTTAAAGCGTCACTATCAATTCTGGTTCTGTATGGTGGCTCTTCATAAACTTGGCGCAGTTGCAATTCCTGCAACTAACCAACTAAAAGAACACGACTTTGAATATAGATACAATTCCGCTGGTGTAAAGGCAATCGTTTGTACCTCTGACGGAGATACCTACACTTACGCTGAAAGCGCGTCCAAAAAGTGTCCTCAGGTTGAAAAACTTATAATGGTTGGCGGAGCAAAAGAAGGTTGGCACGACTTTGACAAAGAATACGCTCTATTTTCAAGCAAATTCGAAAGAAAAGAAGATTCTTCTTGCGGTGATGAAACGGCTTTGATGTTTTTCACTTCTGGAACTACTGGTAATCCAAAAATGGCTGCCCATAAGCACACCTACGCATTAGGTCATTTCGTAACTGCTAAATACTGGCATTGTTGCGAAAGAGACGGACTTCATTTAACTATTTCCGATACCGGTTGGGGTAAATCGCTTTGGGGTAAACTCTACGGTCAATGGCTTTGTGAAGGAGCGGTATTTGTATACGACTTTGATAAATTCGACGAAAACGATATACTTCCTATGTTTGCAAAATACAATATCACTACCTTCTGCGCGCCACCTACTATGCTTCGTATGCTTATTCGTGGTGATTTATCTAAATTTGATTTAACTTCTATCCATCACATGACTACGGCAGGCGAGGCTCTTAACCCCGAAGTTCATAAACAATTCAAAGATGCTACGGGCTTAGAGATAATGGAAGGATTCGGTCAAACTGAAACCACTCTTGCTATAGCGAACCTTCGTGGAACTACCCCGAAAATCGGCGCTATGGGTAAAGCGTCGCCCCAGTTTGACGTTGATATCGTAGATAGCGATGGCAATAGAGTGCCTACGGGTGAGGTAGGAGAGATTGTAATTCATACCGAAAACGGCGCGCCTTGCGGACTTTTCAAAGAGTATTATCGTGATAATGAGAGAACTAATGAGGCTTGGCACGACGGATTATATCACACTGGCGATACTGCTTGGCGTGACGAGGACGGATATTTTTGGTACGTTGGTCGTGTTGACGACGTAATTAAGTCCTCTGGATATCGTATAGGACCTTTTGAGATTGAATCGGTTATTATGGAACTACCTTACGTTCTCGAGTGTGGAGTATCCGCCGTTCCCGACGAGGTACGTGGTCAAGTAGTTAAGGCAAGTATAGTTCTTGTAAAAGGCACCGAGCCTAGTGAAGAACTCAAAAAAGAGATTCAAAAATACGTAAAAGACCACACCGCGCCTTATAAATATCCTAGAGTAGTCGTATTCCGTGACGAACTCCCCAAAACTATAAGCGGAAAGATTCAAAGAAACAAACTTTAATTGTAATCGTTGACAAAATAAACGTATAATAATATAATTTAATCATACGACTCCGTCACGTCCTTGCGAGAAAGTGACGGAGTTTTTTCAAAAACTATTGACAAGAGTTGTATAATAGTAGTGGAGAATAATTATGGACGTAAAAAAGTACAAAGCAGGATATTTCCCTGCTCCCGGAAAACATAATAAATGGGTTGAAAAAAATCACGTAGAAAAAGCGCCTATATGGTGTAGCGTTGATATGCGCGACGGCAATCAAAGTTTGGTTATACCTATGAGCCTTTCGCAAAAACTAGACTACTTTAAGGTTTTGACCGAGGTTGGATTCAAGGAAATAGAAGTTGGATTTCCTGCTTCTAACGATACCGAATACGAATTTTTGAGAACTCTTATAGAACGTGACCTCATACCAGACGGAGTTACCGTGCAAGTGCTAACTCAAGCGAGAGAACATATTATTCGCAAAACTTTGGAGGCGTGCAGAGGCGCAAAATCCGCAATTATCCATTTTTATAATTCAACTAGCGTTGCTCAACGTGAACAAGTTTTCAAAAAGAGCAAAGAAGAAATCAAAAAAATGGCGATTGAGGGGGCAAAACTCGTAAAAAAATACGCAACGGAGTTTGAAGGTAATTTTAGATTCGAGTATTCTCCCGAGAGTTTTACTGGTACTGAACCGGAATATGCTTTAGACGTATGTAACGCCGTATTAGACGTATTAGAGCCTTCGGAAAACAACAAGGTTATTATTAATCTTCCCGTGACCGTTGAACTTAGTATGCCTCACGTTTACGCAAGTCAAGTAGAATATATGAGTGAAAACCTTAACTGTCGCGAGCACGTCATTCTTTCCGTTCATCCTCACAACGATAGAGGAACTGGTGTTGCCGATACCGAACTTGCTTTGCTTGCAGGCGCAGATAGGGTAGAAGGAACGTTATTTGGTAACGGAGAAAGAACGGGTAACGTAGATATAGTAACTCTTGCGCTTAATATGTATACTCACGGCGTCGAGCCGGGACTTGATTTTTCGGATTTGCCCGCTTTGGTGGAAAAATACGAAAAAAATACCGGTATGAAAGTACACGAGAGGTCGCCGTATGCGGGCGCGCTTGTTTTTGCCGCATTTTCGGGCAGTCATCAAGACGCTATTGCTAAAGGTATGCAATATAGAAAAGAACAAGGTGAGGGAATATGGAGAGTCCCTTATATTCCTATCGACCCCACCGATATAAATAGAACGTACGACGCAGACGTTATAAGGGTAAACTCTCAAAGCGGAAAGGGTGGCATAGGCTACGTGCTCGAACACTCTTTTGGTTACAGTTTGCCAACGCGCATGAGAGAGCATTTCAGTTATTTTTGCAAAGAGTATTCGGCAAAAGAGCAAAAAGAACTTTTACCCAGTGACGTACTTGCTTTATTTGAGGAAAAATATTTCCTATCTTTGAGCGATATAAATTTCGAAAATATGCATTTTTATAGAAAGGGTAGTGTGGTCGAAACCGAAATAACTTTTTCCGAAAATGGCAAAAAGACGCTTGTAAAAGCGAACGGAAACGGTTCTCTTGACGCGGTAAGTAACGCGCTTAAACGTTATACGGGGCGCTCGTATACCCTTTTTGAATACTTTGAGCATAGTTTAGCGGGCAAAGGCTCTGGTAGTGTTGCCGCTTCTTATATAGGAATCAAAGACGAAGAAGGTAAAGAATACTGGGGCGCAGGTACGGACACGGATATTATTCACGCCGGTGCAAACGCTTTGCTTTCCGCTTTCAACAATATGATTGAGGAGAACTAACTATGGCAATGACTATGACGCAAAAGATTCTTGCCTATAAAGCAGGTCTTAGTGAAGTTGTTCCGGGTATGCTGATAAACGCAAAACTGGATATCGTCCTTGGTAACGATATAACTACTCCCGTTGCAATAAAAGAATTCAAAAAATCTGGATTTGACGGTGTGTTTGACAAAGATAAAATTGCAATAGTTCTCGACCATTTCGTGCCTAACAAAGACATAAAGGCTGCACAGCAGTCCAAAACGTGTAGAGAGTTTGCGTGTTCTCATTGTATTAGCCATTTTTACGACGTTGGTAAAATGGGAATTGAACACGCCCTACTTCCCGAACAAGGAGTAGTGACGGCGGGAGACTGTATAATCGGCGCGGATAGTCACACTTGCACCTACGGCGCACTCGGTGCGTTTTCAACGGGAGTTGGTAGCACGGATATGGCGGCGGGTATGGCAACAGGTTACGCTTGGTTTAAAGTGCCCTCTGCAATCAAAGTCGTATTATCGGGAAAACTA
>JAZQYG010000003.1:0-10761 GCA_045633305.1 Clostridia bacterium
AAGTACGAATATTTATCTAACGTCAATCAAAAAATCTACCAAAAAGTAGAGGGCGTATTTAGTGAAAAACTTAACGGTGAAAATTTAAACGACTACTACGTTCCTTATATGTGGGGAACGCTCGGAATACTTTATAACGTCGACGTAATTTCAGAAGAAGAGGCAGAGGACGCAGGTTGGGGACTACTTTGGAACAAACAAAACAATCCCGAACTTGAAGGCAATATCTATATGAAAGACAGTATAAGAGACGCCTACGCTGCCGCTATAATGTACGCAAAAGAACAAAATCTTTTGGACGGGGTAGGTTACGGAGATTTTCTTCCTGATAAACTTATCAACGATACCTCATCTCAAATGCTCGAAATTGCAGAAAACGTTCTTTTAGAGCAAAGACCTCACCTCAAAGGCTATGAGGTTGACTTTGGCAAAAGCGACCTTGCTTGCGGAATAGGTTACGTTGACCTTGCTTGGAGCGGTGACGCTATTTACGCGATTGAAGATTTAGCAGTAAAAGAGGGAGTGAATCTTGCATATACAGTGCCCGAAATCGGCTCTAATATTTGGTTTGACGGTTGGGTAGTTACCAAAACGTCACAAAATAAATCCGCAGCGCACGAGTTCATCAATTTCTTATGTAGACCTGATATCGCTATGCTTAACGCAATGGAGATAGGCTATACTTCCGCTATAGATAAAGACGTTTTTCTTGAAGACGAAGAGGCGCTTGCAATACTTGAAGAGTGTGAATACGGGGTAGAGGAATATTTTGAAGACGAGTGGAGATATCCCGATATCGAGGACAAAAACCTCGGCGTTATGACGGACTTTGGCGAGTCTAACAAAGACCTCGTTGAAATGTGGGAGAGAGTAAAAGCCTCCGAAGACGGAGTAGGTACTCTTCTTATAATTCTTGCGGGGCTCGTTGGTATAGTGGGCTTTGGAGTTCTTATTCTTATAGTTATGAAAAAGACCGGCAAAAAAAGAAGAATAGCAAAAAATTAATTTTGTGATTTGATTATTTATTAACTTTTTGTCGCACAAAAAGTTACAAAAAGGCATGGGGGATTGCGATTTCCCCCATACCCCTTAAAACGCTTTTGATATGGTGGGAATAAAATAAAGATTATTGTGCGTGCACGTTTGTCGCACACGTCACGTGCTTAACTACTTAAAACGCTTTGGTGTGGTAGTTTTTATTTAAAAATTAAGTTTTGGTGGGGATTTATTGAATTTCTTGTTCTAAAGATTTGAATATTTCAGTATTAAAAAACTCGCTTACGGTTATTCCAAATCCGTCGCAAAGCATTTTTATAGTGACTATTCCTGGGTTAACGCTTTTTCCGTACAATACGTTTTTAATAGTAGACGGAGCAACACCGGATTCGATTGCAAGTTTATGGATGCTCATTTTATGCTCGTTAAGAAGATATAGAAGTCTTTCTTTGACCGCAGTATAAGTATTCATATACGTAGTTTTCCCTTTTTTGAAAAGAAATATTATTTAATTAAATTATATGCTTTTTAAGTTGACAAAGTGGGCTATATATGATACTATATGGACTATAAATAGCCTAAAGGCAACACAGGAGAGAAAAATGAAATATTGTAGTAAATGTGGAAAAGAAATTAATGAAAATGCTGTAATCTGCGTGCATTGTGGTTGTAGTGTCGAAGAAAGTAAGTCAAACTACGTAAAAGATAATAAAAAACTCAACGTTCTTGCTCTAATAGGATTTATAGTTTCCCTTGCATCGCTTCTTGTAGCGCTCGTTGGTATTACTGCGATAGTTGGTATTATTTTTAGTGGAATAGCACTTAAGCAAATAGGCGCAGGTACTGAACAAAAAGGAAAGGGCTTTGCAATTACAGGTCTTGTAGTTGGTATTTGTTCGCTTGTGTACACTTTAATAGCCGTTATTATTTTAGGGGCTTTAGTAGGTGCGTTGGTATAATCAAACTAAAACAAAATAGCGTAGCGAAATTTCGCTACGCTATTTTTTTATTATTTTAAATAGAACAAGAGGTGTAACGTTGTTGAAAAACTTTATTGAAATTAGGGAATTATAGTTGGTTGTTAAGCGCGGTTTTTTTGACTACGATTTCGTGCATAGTTATCGTTGCGCCGAGCAAGATGAACATAAAGATGGGTAATGCGTAAAAAGTAAAACTATCTGCTATCACTCCAAAAACGAGAGGGGTTACGCAAGAGCCCGTATACGCGCAAGCCATTTGTACTCCTATCATTGCTTGAGATTTGTCCTCGCCAAATAGGGTAGGAGTCATATGAATTATGCTAGGATAAATAGGCGCGCATCCAACTCCTATCGTGATAAAGCCTATTATCGTATACGTAAGGTCAAAAGGCAGTGCAACTAAAATTATTCCCGCAAGAATTATCATTTCACCTAGTCGTATAAGGAATTTGTCGCTCCACTTAATAGTCAAAAATCCGTTGATTGCTCTACCTACCGTTATTCCTATAAAAAATAAACTTGCGTATCCCGTTGCAATCTCGGGGGTTACGTTTTTTATACTGACGAGATAACTACTCGCCCAAAGCATAGTCAAGTTTTCTATTCCGCAATAACAAAAAAAGGTAACAAAGCAAGCAATTGCGCCTTTTGTTTTTAATACGTCTTTTAAAGCGAAATTTTTTGGTGTTTCCGCTTTTTCACAAGCAGAAGAGGCGCTCCCTTTTTTCCACAGAGGAAGGGAAATAAATACGATAATAGATAAAAAGATTTGAATAAAGGAAATTATTCGGTATCCCGTATTCCAACTATTGAGGCTAGTTACTGCGTAACTCATTACGTACGGACTTATGACCGCTCCAAGTCCCCACATACAATGTAGCCAACTCATATGTCTGCTTTTGAAATGGAGAGCAACGTAGTTATTTAGAGTTGCGTCCACTCCTCCTGCGCCAAGTCCGTAAGGGATTGCCCATAAAGCAAGCATCCAAAACTTCGTGCTGAGTGAAAATCCCAAAAGAGCAATCGCCGTCGTTGCAACGCTTATCGCCGTTATTTTGCCCGGCCCGAATTTACTCGTCAAGAAATTGCTCATAAGGCTCGACAAAATAGTGCCAAGCAAAATTATCGTGGAGATAATTCCCGCGTAAGATACGGGCGCGCCAAGTTCAATTTGCATAACGGGCCACGCAGAACCGAGCAAGGAATCTGGGAGACCTAAACTTATAAAGCATAGATATATTAATGCAAGAAGTAAACTTATCATAACCACAAATTAAAAACCCCTTATTAGAGGGGTTTTAGTTTTTTATAATTTATTTTTTCAAAACCTCGTAGGCTTTGTCGACGTCCTCTTTCGTTGCGCTTGGAACGTTCTCGTAAAGGAAAGGTTTATTCAAAGAATTGTATTTTGTGATACAAATTTTCTTGAAAGGTAAAAATTCAAATTTTTGCGCGTTGAAATGCTCTAAAAATTTACCAAGTTCACCTATCGTTTGAGCGTCGTCGTTCTTTGTAGGAATTAAAACGTTGGTAAAACTAACCTTAACGTTATGTTTTTCGCAAAGCGCTAAAAAAGGTGAGTACCTTTCAATCAAAGCGTCCGCTGATTCTCTTTCGTAATTCTTTATATCAAGTCTAACGTTGTCGACTGCCTCTATTAACTGCTCGTTTGCGATATAACCGTTGGTTTCAACTACTACGTTGATACCAGAGGCGTGAAGAGAAGACACGAGTTTGGTGCAAAACTCAGGCTGTAAAAAAGGCTCGCCACCCGATAGGGTGACGCCGCCTTTCGTCTTATAATAGCCTTTGTATCTTGAAATTTCCCCGAGAACGCTCTCAAGAGTGCGCTCTTGCCCTTTGTCGTAAAGGGTTTCGGGGTTGTGGCAGAAGGGACACTTCAAATTGCAACCTGAAAAGAAGATTACGCTTCTTAGCCCCTTGCCGTCAACAGCCGAACCGTGATATATAGAACTTATATATCCGTTACATGCTTTCATGGTAAGTTCTTTGGAGAACCTCGAGTTGTTGTGCTTTGTTAAGTTTGTTGAAGTTAACAGCGTAACCAGATACACGAATCGTGATGTTGGGGTAGAGCGCAGGATTTTCCATTGCTTTTACGAGTTTCTCACGGTCGAGTACGTTTACGTTGAGGTGGTGAGCGTCTCTTCCGAAATATCCGTCCATCATATCAACGAGGTTGTCAACTCTGTCTTCCATATTTTTGCCAAGAGTTCCGGGAACGATGGTGAAGGTGTTAGATACACCGTCACGGCAACAATCGTAAGGAATCTTAGATACGGAGTTAAGTGATGCAAGAGCACCGCATTTTTCTCTTCCGTGCATGGGGTTAGCACCTGGAGCAAACGGAGCGCCTTTAACTCTTCCGTCAGGAGTGTTACCAGTTTTCTTTCCGTATACAACGTTAGAGGTAATGGTAAGAACGGAGAGGGTGTGGATTGCTTCTCTGTAAGTAGGAGTTTTCTTAATTTCGTTTGAGAAATCTCTAACTACTTGAACTGCAATTTGGTCTGCTCTATCGTCGTCGTTACCGTAGGTGGGGAAGTCGCCTTCGATATTGAAACTTTCAATTACGCCGTTTTCACCGAGAACGGGGGTAACTTTTGCGTATTTGATTGCGGACAAGGAGTCTGCAATAACCGAAAGTCCTGCAACACCGCACGCCATAAAGCGTTCAACTTTGCTATCGTGAAGAGCCATTTGAATCTTTTCGTAAGCGTATTTGTCGTGTGATGCGTGGATAACGTTAAGGGTATTAACGTAGAGGTTTGCAAGCCATGCTCTGTATTTTGCGAGCGCTTCCATAACTTCGTCGTATACGAGAGTGCCGGTGAATACTTTGCCTTCGGGAGCGATTTGAGCGCCGGTGTTTTCATCACGACCGCCGTTGAGGGCGAGAAGGAGAAGTTTACCGAGGTTACATCTTGCTCCGAAGAATTGCATTTGTTTACCAACTTTCATTGCCGATACGCAACAAGCAATCGCGTAGTCGTCGCCGTAGAGAGGACGCATTACGTCGTCGTTCTCGTACTGGATAGAGTCGGTATCGATAGAAACTTGAGCACAGAACTTCTTGAATCCTTCAGGAAGGTTTTGTGACCAAAGAATAGTTACGTTAGGTTCGGGAGCGGGTCCGAGGTTGTAGAGAGAATTCAAGAATCTGAAGGAGTTCTTGGTAACTCTCGTTCTTCCGTCTTCACCCATACCGCCTACACACTCAGTCGTCCAAGTGGGGTCTCCACCGAAGAGGTCGTTGTATTCGGGGGTACGAAGTTGACGAGTAATACGGAGTTTGATAATGAAATCGTCCATAATCTCTTGTGCTTCGCTCTCGGTGATTACACCGTTTTGAAGGTCACGCTCTACGTAAATATCAAGGAAGGTGCTAACTCTACCAAGGCTCATTGCAGCGCCGTTTTGTTCTTTGATAGCGGCAAGGTAACCGAAGTAAAGCCATTGAACTGCCTCTTTAGCGTTTTTAGCGGGACGAGAGATATCAAGTCCGTAAATTTCAGCCATACCTTTCAAAGCGTTGAGCGCTTCGATTTGATAGTGAAGTTCTTCAATGTCGCGGATATTGTCTGCGGACATGTTGTTTTTACCAAAAGCAACTTTGTCTGCTTTTTTAGCCTCGATAAGAGCGTCTACGCCGTAAAGAGCAACTCTACGATAGTCGCCGATAATACGTCCTCTTCCGTAAGCGTCGGGAAGACCGGTCAAAATACCAGCGTGACGAACTTTACGCATTTCCTCGGTGTAAACGTGGAATACGCCGTCGTTGTGGGTAGTCATATATTTGAACTGATTTTCGATATTGTCGGAGAGTTTATAGCCGTAAGCCTCACAAGCGCTTCTTGCCATTCTTATACCACCGAAGGGGTTAACGCCACGCTTTAAGGGAGCGTCGGTTTGAAGACCAACGATAATTTCGTTATCTTTGTCAATGTAACCAGCGGGGTAGGAAAGAAGAAGAGAAACTCTTTCGGTATCGATATCGAGAACGCCACCTTTGTCTTGTTCCTCTTTCAAAAGAGCGTTAACCTTTTCCATAATTTTGGTGGTACGCTCGGTAGGTCCGCAAAGGAAGTCTTTGTTACCCTCGTAAGGGGTGTAGTTGTTCTGGATGAAGTCTGCAACGTTGATTTCGCTTTGGTAAGCGCCGTCTTTGAAGCCTTTCCATTCTTGTGCAAATTTAGTTTTCATTTCCTTATCACCTCTATAATAAAAGATTTATGTACGAGTTCATTGTAACACCAGTTCAAGAGAAAATCAACCGTTTTTTGAAAAATTTTTCTATAAAAAATTAATATTTTTCGTAAAAATTTTCATTAAAAAAATTCTCAAAAAACGCAAAAGTCGAAATTTCAAAAAAAATGAGTAAAATTTTTGCAAAATCCGCCGAATCAGGTATCTAATTCCAAGATTTTGATAAAAATTTACATAAAGCAATTTTGTCAAAAATCCGAAATTCGAACTTTAAATTTTTTTGGTTTTTGATAAGAATTTTCCCCGATTTTATAATTATTCGTCGCTTTAACAATATTTTAACGATTTGCAAATAATTGTGTGTTATAATATTGTTTACAAAGAGGAGAAAACGTATGAAAAAGAGTTACAAATACACACTTGCAGGCAAAACGATTGAAAGGCAATATACCTATATTCCGTTTAGGTATATACTTGCTTTTTTCGTTTCCTTTCTTGAAGTCTTAGCAATTATCGCTATCGTAATTGCTTTGTGTTACTGGGTTCCATATTTTTATATTCTCGCTTGGCTCACCCAAATAGGGTGTGTTCTCAAAATCATTTCTTCCGACGATAATCCCGATTATAAAGTTCCTTGGCTTTTGTTCGTTTTAATTCTCCCCATCGTGGGCTTTATGTTATATTTTATGTTTTACTCTAGAAAATTGAAAAAGAAATACGTAAAACGTTTGGAATTTGTCAAGAGTAAATATTATTCGGTAAACCAAGAAGACCTCTTTGATTACTTAAAGGACGAAAACATAACCGCGTACAATCAAGCCAAAATGCTTTGCAAAATCGCGGACGCGGGACTTTTTAGAAATACCAAGGTAAAATATTTTTCTCTTGGTGAAGAAATGTTTCCCTCTATGATAGAGGATATAAAAAACGCGAAAAAGTTTATCTATCTTGAGTACTTTATTATAGAAGAAGGACGTTTTTGGAATAGCATACTCGACTCTTTAAAAGAAAAGGTAAAAGAAGGCGTTGAGGTAAAAGTCGTTTACGACGATATAGGTTGTATGACCAAACTCCCCGGTAACTACGCCCAAAAACTTTGCGCTATGGGAATAAAGGCAACCCCTTTTTCTAGACTTCGTGGTAGCGCGGATAGCGAATTTAATAACCGTTCTCACCGAAAAATACTCGTAATTGATGGCTACGTCGGTTATACCGGTGGAATAAATCTTGCGGACGAATATATCAACGAAGGCTCAAAATTCGGTCACTGGAAAGATACGGGTGTAAGACTTGAAGGAGAGGCGGTTTGGGAGTTAACCGAACTATTTTTATTTGATTACGGTATGAACGTCAAAAAAACTCCCGATTTTTATCCCGAACTATATCCTGAGCACAAAACCGAGGGAATAGGTTACGTAATTCCCTTTGGAGACGGGCCCGCGCCTCTATTTGATAGAAGGGTAGGCAAAAGCGTAATTCAAAATATGCTTGCATCTGCCAAAAACTACGTTTGGATGACTAGTCCTTATCTTATTATAGATAACGACTTATGTCAAAGCATAGAAAACACGGCGCTAAGGGGCGTAGACGTCAAAATTATCGTTCCGCATATTCCCGACAAAAAAATAGTTTTTGAAATAACCAAAAGTTTTTATTCAAGACTCATGAAGGCAGGAGTAGAAATTTACGAATACGAACCGGGATTTATTCACGCAAAAAGTTATCTATCAGACGACCAGTACGCTATGATAGGTACGATTAATCTTGATTATAGAAGTCTCGTGCACCACTTTGAAAACGGCGTATGGATGTATAGGACGGACGCAATCAAAAAGATGAAAGAAGATATCCAAAGCACTCTCGACAAATCAATCAAAATAACAGAAGATATGACCAAAGCCAGCGGATTCAAAAGGTTTTTACGCACCGTGGTTAAAATTTTTGCTCCTCTTTTGTAACTTTTTATCCTAGAATTGACAACTGCGATAAAAAGTATTAATATAGTTAAGTAATAAAAAGAGGGGAATAAAAACGATTTGAATAGAGTAGTATTTTCTTTTGACGACGCGCGCCTTGATACCTACGAGGTGGCATATCCTATATTAAAAAAGCAAGGTTTTCCGTTCACGATTAACGTCGTTACCGATTTCGTGGAAAAGCAAGAAGGTTACGAGTGTTTCGGTAGTGCCGGCAATTTAAGTATGAGTTTTTCCGCCCTTAAAGAGTGCAAAGACTACGGCGTGGAGATTGCTTGCCACGGTCATACGCATAAAAACTCAGTGGAAGACGTCAAGAAAAATATAGAAGTTTTATCTTCGCACGCTCTTATTTCTCTCCCCGTGGGATTTGCAAGTCCTCACTCCCATCTTACCCAAAACAATTCTCAAGAAATTCAAAATTTAATAAAGGACGGCACGCTTTCTTATATTCGTAGCGGTATACAAACGAGAAGAGAGGGGCTTTTTTATACGGTAATTACTCTGCTTTCTAGAATTTTTAAAAGCAAGAGGCTTTTTTGGTGGTTAAATAAACGAAACGTAATCAAAAAATGCAGTTATAATATTTTGCCTTCCGTTGCAATCACCAAAGGCGTAACTCTTTGTCAACTTGAATATTTTTTATCAAAATTAAACGACGGAGATAGCGTAATATTTATGTTTCACTCCGTATTAGATGAAAGCGCTCCCTCCTATTCTGTAGACGAGTGGGCTTATTCAAAAGAGAAATTTGAGAAGTTTGTGCAAAAACTCTGTGATAAACAAAAATATCGCGTGTGCACCACGGAAGAATTAATTAAAGGGGAATAGTTATGTACGAGGTTGAGTCCGTATCAGTCGACGCCCTTTTTGAACTCGAAGAGCAAGGCTATATTGATACAGTTTTTAAAACGCGCAGACAGCTTTCTTTTTTGGAGAAAAACCAAAAAGGAGAAGGCGTTCTTTTGCGTTTTTTAGAAAACGGAAAAACTTTGTGTTATTTCGTTGGTATGGTCATAAAAAAATTCGGTATTCGTATTTTGGGCTCGCCTTTTGAAGGTTGGCTCACCTCGGATATGGGATTTATCAAGGTCGAAGACTTTGATTTATCTACCGCGCTATTTTCTCTTAAAAAATTCGCTTTCAAATCTTTGAAATGCAAACTCGTTCAAATCATAGATTCATCTATAACGTGTGACAAACTCGATAAAAAGATAAAATACAAATTAATCAAAGAACTTTATATTGATAATTCACGTCCGCTTGATGAGATTTTGGAAGGATTCAAAAAGAACGGCAGACGTGACGTAAGAGCCTCCGAAAGGAAGGAAACGGTAGTCAAAAAAGTACCTTTTGATAAAGAATTTTGCGATTTGTATTACAGTCAACTCATACAAGTATTTGCCAAGCAAAAACTCAAACCTTTTTACGACGTCCAAAAAATTTACGACCTTGCCGAGGCTTATTCGGACAAGCCCGAACAAGCCCTTGCTCTCGTCGCCGAGAGCAAGGAAGGTAAACCTCTTGCAACCGTTTTTTCTTTAGGCGCAGGTGAGTGGGCGTATTTTATAGGCGCGGCAAGTTTTACAGACTCTGTAAAAGACCTTCCTAACGAAAGACTTTTTTGGGAGTTCGTTAAACACTGGCACGAAAAAGGCGTCAAAAATTTGAATTTAGTTGGTTACAGAGAGTACAAACTCAAATATAATCCTCAAATAGTAGAAGTTCCAGTTATTTATTTTGAAAAAATTAAAGGTTTACTTTTTATGAAAAACCTCGCTAAAAAGGTGGTTTCACTTTTGAGAAAAATCAAAGGAAAAATTTAAAATTCGAGTTATCATAGCGTTTGTTTATTATATAGTATATAATAAGATAAAAGGAGATACATATGGATAAACTTTCAAAATACGCAATGCCACTAGTTAACGTTTTGATAGGCGTATTGTTGCTTATTTTAAAGGTTAGGGTAGTTAGTATTGTTTTAACCGTGCTAGCAGTCGTATACGTAGTTCTTGGAATTTTGGACTTAACCAAAAAGCAAACCGTGCGAGGAATCGTTAGAATAATCGTTGGCGTTGCAATAGGTCTTTGCGGATGGTTTTTGATTTCGCTTGCCCTTTACGCTATTGCCGTAATAATGATTATTTGCGCTATTGCCGGAATCGTTAATTTGCGTCAATCAAAGACTTCCTTTGGAGTAGATTATTTTCAACCTATCGCCCTTGCTGTAATCGGAATATGCTTGTTTCTTCATCAAGGGGCGGCGGTAGAGTGGGTATTTATAGTTGCTGGAATTTGTTTCATTATAAACGGCATAATCGGGCTAATGAATACCGTTCGAAAATAACGCCGTAAAACACCAAAATAAAAAGCCGAATCCGCTGAACTGGTTTCAATGGATTCGGCTTTTTTGTAGGCAAGCAAAATAAATCTCTCCAAAAAATCAATTTTAGAGGGGTTAATTGCGAAAAATCTTTATTTTTCCTCTTGAAAATAAAAATAAACTTATAAATTATTTGACTAAACTATTTTTTCAAGTTATAATAATTAGGATAAAATTTGTCAAAAATTTTTAATAATTT
>JAZQYG010000004.1:0-3393 GCA_045633305.1 Clostridia bacterium
AAACAAAACGGCATATCGCCTACCGCTCTTAAAAAACTTAAAAAAGCATCTAAAATAACGGTTATTGCTTGTGGTACTGCATATCACGCGGGACTTATCGGCAAGACCGTTATCGAGAAGTTAACAAGACGTGAAGTTGCGGTTGAAGTTGCAAGCGAATATAGATATCGCAATCCTATAATCAAAAAAGGTGAGGTCGTAATTGCGGTTAGTCAAAGCGGAGAAACCGCAGACACTATCGCCGCTATTCGCCTTGCAAAAGAAAAAGGCGCTTACGTTATGACGATAACTAACGTAAACGGTAGTTCGATAACGACGCACTCTGATGCAGTTATTCACACCAAAGCAGGCCCAGAGATTGCCGTTGCCGCAACCAAGAGTTACAACACCCAACTCGTTGCTTTCTATTATATTGCGCATGCTATTGCAGGTAAACTCGACTATTTATTTGCAAAAAGCAAGGAAATTGTAGAAAAAGCAAGAGAGGTCGTATCAAAAGAGGGTGAAATGGTGCAAATAGCGGGTGAACTTTCCTCTTCTCAAGACGCCTTCTTTTTAGGACGTGGAGCGGATTACTGCACCGCGCTTGAAGGCTCTCTTAAACTCAAAGAAATTTCTTACGTTCATAGCGAAGGTTGTCCGGCTGGCGAACTTAAACACGGCACTCTTGCCCTTATTGAAAAAGGAACGCTTGTCGTTACCGTTATTACTAATAAAGAAATTGCAGACAAGACTATGAACGGCGTACACGAGGTAAAAGCAAGGGGAGCAAAAGTTCTCGTCGTGTCCCCTTACGAGGAGTACCTCACTGCGCACGGAGTAGATAAAGGCATAAAGATTCCCGACCTCGGAGAAGATTTTACCCCTATTATATCGATTATACCTTTGCAAGTATTTGCATATTACGTTTCCAGAGCAAGAGGAAACGACCCCGATAAACCAAGAAATCTTGCTAAATCCGTTACCGTAGAATAACAAATAAGGAAAAAAGATGAAAATACTCGGCATTGAAACTTCGTGTGACGAAACGAGCGCCTCCGTCGTTGAAGACGGAAGAAAGGTTTTGTCAAACGTAATATCTTCTCAAATTGACATCCACAGAACGTACGGTGGCGTAGTGCCCGAAATTGCCTCGAGAAATCACGTCGTAAATATAAACGGTGTAGTCGACGAGGCTCTAAAAGGAGCAGGCGTTACCCTATCTGATATAGACGCTATTGCAGTTACCTACGGACCGGGGCTGGTCGGCGCTCTTCTTTGTGGAGTTAGTTATGCAAAGGCGCTTTCAATGGCAAGTAATAAGCCTCTTATTGCGGTCAATCATCTTCACGGTCACGTCGCGGCAAACTATATTGCTCACCCCGAACTTGAACCGCCGTATTTATGCTTAATCGCAAGCGGTGGTAACACGGCTCTTGTGAACGTAAAAAGTTATACCGAGTTTGAAGTAATAGGCGAGACGCAAGACGACGCTTGCGGAGAGGCTTTTGATAAAGTGGCAAGAGTCCTTTCTCTTCCCTACCCCGGTGGACCTGAAATAGATAAACTTGCAAATCAAGGAAACCCCACCATATCTTTCCCCGTTCCAAAAACTAAAAAAGGGGAGTATAAATTCAGTTATAGCGGACTCAAAACCGCGGTAGTAAACTACGTACATAATACAAAAAATATAAATCCCGCAGACGTTGCATGCTCCTTTCGTCACGTAGCGGTAACTCAACTCGTAGATAACACGGTGCGCGCTGCTCGTGAATTTAATTTCAAACGCGTTGCAATAGCAGGTGGGGTCGGCGCGAATAGTTATTTGAGAGAACTTATGCAAAAAGCGGGAGAAAAATATAAATTCAAGGTTTATTTCCCCACTTCCGTGCTTTGTACAGATAACGCGGCAATGATTGCCTCGGCTGGATATTACGATTATATCGAAAATAAATCTTTGGCAGGGCTTGAGTTAAATGCAACTGCCGTTTTGGGGTTGAAATGAGATACGCGGACGTTTGTATTATAGGTGGAGGAGCGAGCGGACTCGTTTTGGGCGCGCTTGCAAAAGGAAAGGTTTATATTTTAGAAAAAGAAGATAGAGTCGGCAAAAAAATACTTTTGACCGGCAATGGTAGATGCAACCTTTCTAACCTTGATTTAAATCCTTCATACTATTCAAATCCCGATTTTTATCAAAAGGTATACGAGCAAAACAAAGACGAATTGAGTAAGTTTTTTAATTCGTTAGGTTTATTCACAAGGGTAGACGGCGCAGGGCGCGTGTACCCTTTTTCTAATCACGCAAGTTCGGTTTTGGACTGTTTGAGATACAAAGCAGAAGATAACGCTACCATATTAACGGGCGTTAACGTTTGTAAAATTGCAACCAAAAACGGAAAATTTATAGTAGGAGAAGGGGATAGCGCCGTAATAGCGGAAAAACTCGTTTACGCTTGCGGTGGGACAAAATTAAATTCGCTTGTAAAACTTGGGCTCAAAGTTACCCCAACTTGTCCTATGCTTTGTCCGATTGAAACGGAAAGCGAAAAGATAAAAGGACTCGACGGCGTGCGAGTAAACGCAAAAGTTTCTCTCCTTTCAAATGGCGAGGAGATTTACTCTGAAAGTGGAGAAGTGCTTTTTAGAACTTTTGGCGTTAGTGGCGTTGCCGTGTTTAATTGTTCGGCGCATATTGCAAGGCGTGAGGTGTTGCAAGAAAAATCAAATTATCAAATCAAAATTGATTTTCTTGACGGACTAGACACGAAAGAGGTCGAAAAAGAACTTACGAGAAGAGCGCAAAATAAAGTTAGCGCGGATAGATTCTTCACGGGACTACTACAAAGAAAGGTGGGTGAGCGTTTACTCAAAAACCTTGGACTTTTAAACGGCAGAGTAAGTGAGGAATCTATCGAATATATAATGAAAGAACTAACGAATTTTACCTTGAAGGTCACAAAGCTCAAAGGGGACGGAGCGCAAGTAACATCTGGTGGCGTCAGTTTAGACGAGTTAACTGAAAACTTAGAGTGTAAAAAAATCAAAAATTTATTCGTTTTGGGAGAGAGCGTAGATATGGACGGCTTGTGCGGTGGATATAACTTGCACTGGGCGTTTTTGTCCGCAATCGCGTGCGCTAAAGTGTAATGAAACAAAAAGTTATATCAGATATCAATCTTCCCATAAATTCCACTATTGAAAATCTTGCAAATAAAATTGCAAGTATGCTCGGCGTAAAATTAAACGAGTTTACCTTTCGCATTTTAAAAAAGTCAATCGACGCAAGAAAAAAGCACGATTTAAAACTCGTTTATACGGTTAGCGTAGAGGTTAAAAAAGGGGTAAAACACAAAAAGGTTTACGAAGAGAGAGAAATTCCCGAATTCGTTTTGCAAAAATCAAAGAGAGAAG
>JAZQYG010000005.1:0-13506 GCA_045633305.1 Clostridia bacterium
CGCTCGTTGAACCTAATTTTAGCGGTGTAACGGAGGGAATCGGCGCAGAACTTATCAATATGCTTTCGCGTTTTGGCGATATAATTAGCGACTCTGCAAAAAAATACGAACCGAGTTTAGTTACCAGATATTTGCTCGGCGTATCCGCTCTTTATAATAAATACTATTTTGAATACAAGATTATCACCGAAGATAAATCAATTCAAAAAGCAAGACTTATGCTTACCGAGTCCGTTCGTACCGTTCTCAAAAACGGTTTACAATTACTTGGTATCGCGTCCCCAGAAAGGATGTAGAGAGCGTTATTATTTAAATAAATTAAAAGGAAAAGGGCAATTAAGTTGCCCTTTTAAAAAAGTATGCGAATTATTTCTCTTGGAAGTGGAAGTCGTGGGAATTCAACTTTGGTTCATATCGACGGACGCTACGTTTTAATAGACAACGGTTTTACTCTTCGTGAGATAGCGAAGAGAATTCCCGTTAACCCAAAAGAAATATCTGGAATACTTCTCACTCACGAACACTCCGACCATATAGAAGGGGTGAGCGCGCTTGCAAAAGAATACGATATTCCCGTGCATATTCCGCTTGCTTTGAAACAAGCGACGGCATTTAAACTGGACGGGGCGAGCGTTATTTGTCACAACGACGGAGAGTTTGAGTTAGACGGGATAAAGGTAACTTCTTTTCGCGTACCGCACGACGCAAAGTACACCGTGGGATATAAACTTGAAAGAGGGGAGCACTCTTTTGCTTGCGTTACCGACTGCGGAGAGTTCATAAAGCCCGTGCTTGACAACGTTTCGGGAGTAAAAAATATTTTGATAGAGTCTAACTACGACCTTGAAATGTTAAGAGGTGGCTCTTATCCGCCTGCTCTCAAGAGAAGAATAGAGGGAAGGCTTGGGCATCTGTCTAACGAGGAGTGCGCGAGAATTTGTCAAATACTTGCAAAGAAAGGAACACAAAGATTTATCCTCGGTCATTTGAGTGAAAACAACAATATCCCAGAAGTTGCATACGACAAAACGGCAAAGGCTTTGTGTGAGGCGAACAAGGTAGTATTTTTGGGAATAACTTGCCAAGACAAGGTACGTGATTTTTAAGTTTTTCGGGCGCAAAACGCGCTCGAAATTTTTTTTATAATTTTTTTAAAAATCGTTTGACATTTGACAAAATCAGTGATAGATTAATATAATGCACAAAATAAAATGGTGATTATGTCCCTTTGTACCCAAAAGGGTGGGGGAAGATTCACGTTTTTGACCTTTAAAAGTATACTTTTACGTGTATTTTTTCAAAACAACTTTTTTCAAGGAGAGTGACTACATGTCCGAACGTATCCACAAAGTCAAGTACGGTAACACCGAAAGAATGTGTTTCTCGAAAATTCCTGAGTTCTTTACTATCAGGGATTTGCTTGAACTGCAAAAAGAGTCCTACGCCGAGTTTATTAACAAAGGCATTGACGAAGTCTTCAAAAACTTTTCTCCCGTTGTCGATTTCAGTTCTCGTATGGAATTGTATTTCCTCGAAACTAGATTCGAAGGCGATTCTAAGTACAACGAAGAAGAGTGTAAAGACAGAGACGCTACTTTTGCCCGTCCCTTAAAGGTAAAAGTTAGACTCGTTTTCAAAGAGACGGGTGAGACCATTGAGCAAGAAGTGTTCATGGGTGAATTCCCTCTTATGACCGAAAACGGTTCTTTTATCATTAACGGCGCAGAGCGCGTTATCGTTAGCCAACTTGTTAGAAGTTCGGGCGTATATTGCAAGTCCACTCAAGATAAGAGCGGTAAGTACCTTTACGAAACCACTATTATCCCTAACCGTGGCGCTTGGCTTGAATTCAAGAGCGATAGCAACAACGTACTTTGGGTTCACGTAGACAAAAACCGTAAACTCACCGCTACCGTTTTACTTCGTGCTCTTGGTTTTGGCACGGACGAAGAACTTCTCGAACTCTTCCATAACGACCCCGTTATGAAGGCTACTATCGAGAAAGATACCGCTCACTCCGTAGAAGAGGCTAAGATTGAACTTTACAGACGTATGCGTCCCGGTGAAGTTCCCACTATCGACGGCGCTAACGTTATGATTCAAAATACCTTCTTCGACGCAAGAAGATACGACGTTACCAAAGTTGGTAGATACAAGTACAACAAAAAACTTTGTCTTGCTACTCGTATTGAAGGACAAGTTGCAGCAGAGGATATCGTAAGCGTGGACGGAGAGTTCTTCGCGTCTAAAGGGGACGTTATTTCGGAAGAAACTGCTCGCGCTATCCAAAATAGTGGAATTAACGAAGTTGCAATCGATACTGCTAACGGCGTTTATTACGTTAGAGGCAATAACACCGTTAAGTTGTCCTCTTTCGTTGACGTTGCTCCTCTTCAAGCAATTATCGACAATCCTGAAATCAAGGACGACGACGCTGCCGTTAGACTCGTTAAAGAATACGTTCACTATCCTACTCTTATGAAAGTTCTTGAAGAGAGCGAAGGCAAAGACCTTATCGCAGTTCTTCAAGCAAACGTAGACGAACTCGTGCCCAAGCACATACTCGTAGACGATATCGTTGCTACCGTTAACTACACCCTCGGACTTAATTACAATATCGGCAGTACCGACGATATCGACCACCTTGCAAACAGAAGAGTTCGTTCAGTTGGCGAACTTTTGCAAGAACAATTTAGAATAGGTATTTCAAGACTCGAAAGAGTTATCAAAGAAAGGATGAGTATCGCGCAAGACACCGCAGAGGTTACTCCTCAAACTCTTATCAACATAAGACCGGTAACTAGCGCAATCAAAGAATTTTTCGGCTCGTCGCAACTTTCTCAATTTATGGACCAGTCCAACCCGATTGCAGAACTTACGCACAAGCGTAAACTTTCCGCCCTTGGACCTGGTGGACTTAACCGTGAAAGAGCGGGCGTAGACGTTCGTGACGTTCACCACTCGCACTACGGTCGTATGTGTCCTATCGAGACTCCTGAAGGACAGAACATCGGTCTTATTTCTTCGCTCAGTACTTTTGCTAAAGTTAACGAGTACGGATTTATCGAAAGTCCTTACCGCAAAGTAGACAAGGCTACTGGTATCGTTACCGACGTTGTAGAATACCTTGCAGCAGACGAAGAAGACAAATATATCGTTGCTCAGGCTAACGAACCTCTCGATAGCGAGGGTAGATTCGTTAACGCTCGTGTTAACTGCCGTTATCGTGAAGCAATAAAAGAGTACGAAAGCAAAAACGTTGATTACATGGACGTTTCGCCTCGTCAGCTTATTTCAGTTGCTACCTCTCTTATTCCCTTCCTTGAGAACGACGATATCAACCGTGCGCTCATGGGCTCTAACATGCAACGTCAGGCAGTACCTCTTATTCGTCCTGAACAACCCGTTATTGCAACTGGTATGGAACAGAAAGTTGCAGTAGACAGTGGCGTTATGGTTATAACCAAACAAGACGGTGTAGTTGAATCGGTTAGCGCAAACTGCATAGTAGTTCGTGATAACGAAGGCATTAGCCACAACTACGCTCTCCAAAAATTCCGTAGAAGTAACCAAGGATTCTGTATCAATCAACGTCCTCTCGTTACTAACGGTCAGATAGTAAAAGCAGGCGACGTACTTGCAGACGGTCCTTCTACCGACAACGGAGAACTTGCTCTTGGACGTAACATTTTAGTTGCGTTTATGAGCTGGGAAGGATACAACTACGAGGACGCTATACTTATTAGTGAAGACCTTGTAAAAGACGACGTATTCACCTCTATTCATATTCAAGAATACGAGTCCGAAGCAAGAGACACCAGACTTGGTGACGAACAAATCACCAGAGATATTCCTAACCTTGGTGACGACGTACTTAGAAACCTTGATGAAGACGGTATCGTTAGAATCGGTTCTGAGGTTACCTCTGGCGATATCTTGGTAGGTAAAGTTACGCCAAAAGGTGAGGCTGAACTCACTCCTGAAGAAAGACTTCTCCGCGCAATCTTCGGAGAAAAAGCGCGTGAAGTTAGAGATACCTCTCTCCGTGTACCTCACGGTGAAGGCGGTATCGTAGTAGACGTTAAGATATTCACCAGAGCAAATAAAGACGAACTTAACCCCGGCGTTAAGAAACTCGTTCGCGTATATATTGCTCAAAAACGTAAAATCAGCGTTGGTGATAAGATGGCAGGTCGTCACGGTAACAAAGGTGTTATTTCGAGAGTTCTTCCTAAGGAAGATATGCCTTTCCTTGCAGACGGTACTCCCGTTCAAATCGTGTTGAACCCCCTCGGCGTTCCTTCACGTATGAATATCGGTCAGGTACTTGAAGTTCACCTTGGTTTAGTTGCTAAACTCCTTGGTTGGAAGGTTGCAACTCCCGTATTCGACGGCGCAAGCGAACACGATATTAGGATGCTTTTTGAAGAAAACGGACTTCCCACCGACGGAAAGATTCAACTTTACGACGGAAGAACGGGTGACCCGTTTGAAAACCGCGTAACAGTAGGTTACATGTACATGCTTAAACTTTGTCACCTTGTTGCTGACAAGATTCACGCAAGAAGTACTGGTCCTTATTCACTCGTAACGCAACAACCTCTTGGTGGTAAAGCGCAATTCGGTGGACAGCGTTTCGGTGAAATGGAAGTTTGGGCTCTTGAAGCGTATGGCGCTGCTAATATTCTCCAAGAAATTCTTACTGTAAAATCGGACGACGTCGTAGGTAGAGTAAAAACTTACGAATCTATAGTAAAAGGTAACAATATATCCGAGCCCGGTGTTCCCGAATCGTTCAAGGTTCTTATCAAAGAACTTCAAAGTTTGGCTCTTGACATCAGAGTATTGACTGATAAGAGAGAAGAAATCGGACTCAAAGATATCCTTGACGACGACGTAGATATCAACCTCGGTATGGAAAAAGAAGTTGAAAGAAACGAAGTTGAACTTCCCGACGGAGACGCTGGTGAAGAACTCTTTGACTTTGACGAGCCTGACGGAGACGTATTCGGAGACCTTCTTGAGGACGAAGAGGACGCACTTGAAGGATTTTCTACGGTTGACGGCGACGTTGATTTGGATGACGACGACTTTGACGATATTCCTACCGCTGGTCTTTTCGACGGATTATTCGACGAAGACGCTAGCGACGACGAAATCGAGGAATAACGGGAGGGTAACATATGTTTGAATTAAATAATTTTGATGCAATACAAATAAAGATGGCTTCGCCGAAAAAGATTCGTGAGTGGTCTTACGGCGAAGTTACCAAACCCGAAACTATTAACTACCGTACCCAAAAGCCCGAAACGGACGGACTTTTCTGTGAAAAAATCTTTGGACCTACCAAAGACTGGGAGTGTAAGTGCGGTAAATATAAGAGAGTTCGCTATAAAGGCGTAATTTGTGACAAATGTGGAGTAGAAGTTACTAGAAGTAAAGTTCGTCGTGAAAGAATGGGTCATATCGAACTTGCTGCTCCCGTATCTCACATTTGGTATTTCAGAGGCGTACCTTCAAGAATAGGACTTCTTCTCGATATGAGTAGTAAAGACCTTGAACAAGTTATCTACTTCGTATCTTACGTAGTTCTTGACCCCAAGGACACCACTCTCACCAAACAACAAATTCTTTCTGATAAAGAGTACACCGAAGCATGTGAAAAATTCGGCGAGGACGCTTTCCGCGTTGGTATGGGCGCAGAGGCTATCAAAGAACTTTTGATGAAAGTTGATATCGAAGCAGAATCTGCAAAACTTCACGAACAAGTTCTCTCCAACGTTGCTCAAAAGAGAACTAGAGCAATCAAGAGACTTGAAATCGTAGAAGCGTTTAAAAAGTGCAAACAGGAAGACCCCGAATTCAGCCCAAGTTGGATGATTATGGACGTTATTCCCGTTATACCTCCCGAACTTCGTCCTATGGTACAACTTGACGGTGGTAGATTTGCAACGAGTGACCTTAACGACCTTTATAGACGTGTTATCAATAGAAACAATCGTCTTAAAAGACTTATGGAACTTGGCGCTCCCGATATCATTATTCGTAACGAAAAGCGTATGCTCCAAGAGGCGGTAGACGCTCTTATCGATAACGGCAGAAGAGGAAAGGCTGTTGCAGGCCCCGGTAACCGTGACCTCAAATCACTTTCCGCTATGCTCCGTGGTAAACAAGGTCGTTTCAGACAAAACCTTCTCGGTAAACGTGTAGACTATTCCGGTCGTTCCGTTATCGTAGTAGGACCTGAACTCAAACTTTATCAATGTGGGCTTCCTAAGGAAATGGCTCTTGAACTTTTCAAACCTTTCGTTATGAAAAGACTGGTTGAAGACGGTTTTGCTCACAACATTAAGAGCGCAAAACATATCGTAGAAAGAGCCCGTCCCGAAGTATGGGATATTTTGGAAGACGTAATTAAAGACCATCCAGTTCTTTTGAACCGTGCTCCTACGCTTCACAGACTTGGTATTCAGGCTTTCGAGCCCGTTCTCGTAGAGGGTAGAGCGCTCAAACTTCATCCTCTTGCTTGTACCGCGTTCAACGCCGACTTCGACGGTGACCAAATGGCAGTACACGTACCTCTTTCTATCGAGGCTCAAACCGAGGCTAGATTCTTGATGCTCTCAACTAACAATATCTTGAAACTTTCAGACGGACGTCCTGTCGTTTCGCCTACTCAAGATATGGTTATGGGTGCGTTCTATCTTACCAAATACCGTGACGGCGCAAAGGGTGAGGGCAGAGTATTTATGTCCCCCGAAGAAGCAATTATGGCTTACCAAACCAAAACGGTTGATTTGCAGGCTAAAGTTCAAATTAGGATGAGCGGTGAGTTTGAAGGCAGACTCATTAGCAAGAGAATTGATACCTCCGTTGGTAGACTTATCTTCAACCAAGCAATTCCTCAAGATTTGCATTTCGTTGACAGAACCAAAGAGGAAACTTTCCTTGACCTTGAAATGAACTGTTTAGTTGGCAAAAAAGAACTTTCCAAAATCGTAGACGCTTGCTTTAAGTACAAAGGTTCTACCGAAACTGCGGACGTTCTTGACAAAATCAAGGCAACTGGATTCAAATATTCAACTATCGGTGCGCTCACGACCAGCGTGTTCGACATGCATATTCTTCCCAGTAAGAAGAAACTCGTTGACGACGCTGAAAACGCAGTTCGTGAAATAGAAGACAACTTCGATATGGGTCTTTTGACAGAAGAAGAACGTTACTCCGAAGTAGTTAAGATTTGGAAGAAAGTATTCGACCAAATGGGTGACGAAATTAAGAACGCTCTTCCCGAACACAATCCTATTCGTATGATGGCAGACTCTGGTGCCCGTGGTAGCATCAAGCAGATACTTCAGCTTATAGGTATGCGTGGTCTTATGTCAGACCCCTCTGGTAAAACTATCGAACTTCCCGTTAAATCAAACTTCCGTGAAGGACTTTCCGTTCTTGAATACTTTATTTCTTCACACGGTGGTCGTAAAGGTCTTGCCGATACCGCACTTCGTACGGCTGACTCGGGTTACCTCACTCGTCGTCTCGTAGACGTATCGCACAACGTTATCGTAAGAGATACTGACTGTGGTGACACAAAGGGAACTATTATCGTTTGTGAACGTTCAAACGACCCTGCAGACCAACAACACAAGCGCGCAGAATTCGAATCTCGCATTAAGGGTAGATTTACCATTAAAGAAATCGTTAACCCCAGAACTGGCGAAGTTCTCTGTCCCGCTGATACTATGATTAACGAAGATATCGCAAAGGCGATTGCAAAATGTGCGCCCGAAGATATTCCTAACGTTAATATTAGAAGCGTACTCACTTGTAAATGCAAAAACGGTGTTTGCGTTAAGTGTTACGGTAGCAACCTTGCAAGCGGTAACCCCGTTAAACTCGGTGAGGCAGTTGGTATCATAGCCGCTCAATCAATCGGTGAACCTGGTACTCAGCTTACCATGAGAACCTTCCACTCCGGTGGTGTTGCAACTGGTGACGATATTACCCAAGGTCTTCCCAGAGTTGAAGAACTCTTCGAAGCAAGAAGACCCAAACGTCCCGCTATTATTTCCGATATCGCAGGTGAAGTCGTTATGTCTTCCGACGGTAGAGAAATCACCGTTACTGCAAAAGACGGAGAATCAAGACAATACTCCTTGCCTTTCGACGCTCGTTCTTGCGTAAAAGACGGAGATTTGATTGAAGCAGGCGCACCTTTGACTCAAGGTTCCGTATATCCGCAAGATTTACTCCGCGTAAGAGGTGTAAAGGGTGTTCAAGACTATATTTTGAAAGAAGTTCACGCCGCTTACTCCAACTCCGGTGTTGATATTTGCGACAAACACGTTGAAGTAATTATAAGACAAATGCTCAGAAAGGTTAGAATTGAAAACCAAGGCGATACTAATATGTTGCCCGGTGAATTCGTTGATATTTTTGAGTACGAAGAAGAAAACGAGAGAGTTATTACTCAAGGACTCCGTCCTGCAAACGCTAAACGTACCTTGCTTGGTATCACCAAAGCGGCGCTTGCTACCGACTCCTTCCTCTCTGCTGCATCCTTCCAAGAAACGGCAAGAGTTCTTACCGAAGCGGCTATCAAAAATAAAATTGACCCCTTACTCGGTCTTAAAGAAAACGTCATAATCGGTAAACTTATTCCCGCAGGTTCGGGTATGAAATTATATAAGAATTACAGCCCTGCGATGGCTCCCGATTCAATGGATTAATTCATACGACAGGCTCTTGCCTGTCGTATTGACTAAAAAGCCGATTTGATATACTAACTTAAAATAAAATAATCTTCGGAGAAAACATAATGAACAGATTGTTTACGTCAGAAAGCGTTACTATAGGTCATCCTGATAAAGTTTGTGACCAAATAAGCGACGCCGTACTTGACGATATACTCAGTAAAGATAAAAACGCAAGGGTTGCGTGCGAGGTGTGCGCTTGTCCCGGAGTCGTACTAATAATGGGTGAAATTACCGCCGATTGCGAGTATGACGTAGAGGCTATCGCAAGAAAAACTATTCTCGATATAGGTTACACAGACGAAGCTGGATTTAACGGCAAAACTTGCAAGATTCTCGTATCCATAAACGGACAATCTCCCGATATAGCTATGGGCGTTGATAGTTCTTGCGAACATAGAGAAAGCGGGGATAACTTAGACCTTTTCGGGGCTGGTGACCAAGGTATGATGTTTGGTTACGCTACGCGCGAGACTGATAGTTTGATGCCGATGGCGCTCGTTTTATCTCACGCTCTTACGGACAAACTTCGCGAGGTTAGACAAAACGGAACGATTCAAGGAATCAAACCTGACGGAAAAGCCCAAGTTACCGTGGAATACGACGGAGATACTCCCGTTAGAGTCGATACCGTAGTCCTATCTACTCAACACGACGAAGACAAAGATATCGACCTATTGAGAAAAGAAATTACGGATAAAATTATAAAGGCTGTAATTCCTCAAGAACTTATAGACGATAATACCAAAATTTACATAAATCCTACCGGAAGGTTTGTAAAAGGCGGACCCGAAGGAGATAGTGGTCTTACTGGAAGAAAAATTATCGTAGATACCTACGGTGGATATTGTCCCCACGGTGGCGGTTGTTTCTCTGGCAAAGACCCAACTAAAGTAGATAGAAGCGCGGCGTATATGGCAAGATATATTTGTAAAAATATCGTTGCATCTGGTATTGCCGACAAAATTGAAATCGAAGTGGCTTACGCGATAGGTAGGGCTCGTCCCGTTTCGCTTAGCGTAAACACTTTCGGGACTAGCAAATTAAGCGACGCTCAAATTATCGAAATAATTAACAAAATTTTTGACCTTAGACCTGCGGGTGTTATTGAGAATCTTGGACTTAGAAATCCTATATATCTCAAAACCGCAAGAAACGGACATTTCGGTAATCCTGAATTCCCTTGGGAAAAGACGGATAAAGCGGACCTTATAAAAGCGGAGGCAAAAAAGATTCTTTCTTAATATGAAGATAAAGGGAACGATAGAAAGCATCATATTTCAAAACGTAGAAAACTGGTACACCGTTGTAGACCTTGATTGCAACGGTGAACCGGTTACCGCGTCAGGTGTTTTTCCCCCTATATCGGAAGGAGAAGAGGTTGAACTTACGGGCGAATTCGTGGAAACCAAATACGGCTTTCAGTTCAAAGCGCAAGAAGTGCGCACCACTCTTCCCGAAAGTGAAAACGGTATCGTGAGATACCTCGCCAGTGGACTTTTCCGTGGCGTTGGTCCTGTGACCGCAGAAAAAATCGTTAGTAGATTTGGTAGAAACACTCTACAAATCATTGAAAAAAATCCAAGAAGGCTCGCCGAAATCAGCGGAATTAGCGCGGATAAGGCTATGAGCATCGCATCAAATCATCAAGAAATGAAGGATATGGGTGAAACTCTCGTAGGACTTCAAAATCTTGAACTCTCAATTTCCCTTTCCCTTAAAATTTATAAATGTTACGGTAACTCCGCAGTTGAAATAGTTAAGACTAATCCTTATAGACTCGTAAAAGACGTCGAAGGAATAGGATTCGTTACGGCGGATAGGATTGCTTTATCTCAAAATATCGATAGAAATAGCGAATATCGTGTAAAAGCAGGGCTTGTGCACGTTTTGAGAGAGGCGTCTACTAAAACTGGACACACTTGTCTTCCTTGGCGAATTTTATTAGATAGCGCGAAGGAACTTTTGCAAGTCGACCAGTCTTTGATAGATAACGCGATTGAAATGATGATAATGGAGCGCGAACTCGTTAAAGACCGCAACAAAAAAGGGGAGGAAATGCTTGCCGAAACGATTTATTATAATATGGAAAAACGCTCGGCAACTAAACTTATTCAACTTAAAAATGAATTTACGCCTATTTTCGTGGACGTGGACGAAGATATAAAAGAATACGAAAGAGTGAACGGTATTAACTTGAACGAAGTTCAAAAAGAAGCCGTCCGCACCGCTATAAATAGTGGCGTTATGGTAATCACGGGAGGACCGGGAACGGGAAAAACTACGATTATCAAATGTATTATCACTATTTTGCGCAAACAAAGAATATCCTTTTCTCTATGCGCGCCGACGGGAAGAGCGTCTAAGCGTATGAGCGAGGCAACGGGCTCGGAGGCAAAAACTATTCATAGGTTACTTGAACTTGATTTTTCTTTGGGGAAAAGTAATTTTAAATTCAACGAAAACTCCACTCTCCCGGCAGACGTTATAATCGTGGACGAAATGAGTATGACGGATATTTTTGTGTTTAGCGCTCTCGTTAAAGCAATTAAGAGGGGTGGTAGACTCATAATCGTCGGCGACCGCGACCAACTTGCAAGCGTAGGCGCGGGTAATATTCTTCACGATATAATCGCATCAAAAGAATTTCCCGTTATAAGTTTGAAACTTATTTATCGTCAAGGCGAGGACAGTTTGATTATCAAAAACGCGCATGCAATTAACGACGGAGAAATGCCCGTTCTTGATGCAAAAGATAAGGATTTCTTTTTCTTAGTGCGCAAAACTCAAGATGATATTGCAAGCACGGTCAAAGAGATGGTGCTAACCCGTCTTCCTAAATACAAGAGTGTTACCCCAAACGATATTCAAGTGCTTTGTCCGATGAAAAAAGGTCAGGCGGGTGTAAATAACTTAAATAGTGTGCTCCAAGAGGCAATTAACCCCAAAAAGATAGGCTCAAGCGAAATTACTTGCGGTAGTACCGTTTTTCGTGTAGGCGACAGGGTAATGCAGGTTGCAAATAACTACAAAATGGAGTGGACTAAAACGGAAGAAAACGGTCTAACTCAAAGCGGAACGGGAGTATTTAACGGAGATATCGGAATCATTGAAGAAGTCGACAAATCGGTTGGTAGACTGGGAGTACTATTTGAGGACGGAAGATTCGTGTGGTACGGCCCTGCCGACGTTTCCGATTTGACTCTTTCTTACGCTATAAGCGTACACAAAAGTCAAGGCTCGGAATTTAAAATCGCAGTTATAACCGTCGTAGGCGGTAGTCCGCAAATGATGACAAAAAATCTTATTTATACTGCAATAACAAGGGCGAAAGAGTTGGTTGTTCTTATAGGAGATAAACCAGCGCTTTACAGAATGATAAAAAACACTTATACTGCAACTAGATATAGTTTGCTTGAAAAGTTGATTGCGAGCGAAAAACGTAAATATAACGAACTATATGGCGGTTAAGTTTTTGAAAAAGTCGTTTGATACCTTTATGGATTTGCTTTGTCCTGGCGGTGTCACTTGTTTGCTTTGTGGAAAAGAAATCAAAGAAGGCGCTCTTTGCGCTGATTGTGAAAAATCACTCAAAGTTAATTCAAGGAATCGTTGCGTAAAGTGTTCTCGTCCTACCGTTTCAATCGAGGACGAATTGTGCGAGCAGTGTAAGGCTATGGCGCGCGTTTATTACGATTCTTGCGTTGCTCCGCTTATATATTCGGGGTCGGCGCTTGCTCTTATGAGGGCGTTTAAATATCACGATAGAATCGATATAGCAGATTACTTTGTAGATTTTCTCGAAAAAGAGTATTACGCTTTAGAAAAACCCGACCTAATAATCCCCGTTCCTTTGTGGGAAAAGAAACTCGTGGATAGAGTGTATTCTTCGGCGGATGTACTTAGTGAAAACCTTGCAAAAAGGACGGGCGCAAAATTAAATAAGTCGATATGTCGCAAGATTAAAGACACGGGCACTCAAACCGTTTTAAACCCAGAAGATAGAGTTAAAAACGTAAAAGGTTGTTTTGAAGTGACGAATAAAGAGGTAGTCAAGGGCAAATCGATACTTATCGTGGACGACGTGTTCACAACGGGCGCAACCGTGAGTGAACTTGCAAAAGTACTTAAAAAGAAAGGCGCGAGCAAAGTTCGTGTTTTATGTGTGGCGATAGCCGTAACCAAATAGAGGTGAATTATGGGACTATTTACTTCCGCTAATGAAAAACAGTTAAAAAAACTTAGAAAAATCGCAGACAAAGTAGAGGCGCTTTCCGACATTTTTGCAAAGATGGATGACGCTGAACTAGTCGGTATGACTGCAATATTGCGCGAGAGATTAAAAAACGGCGAAACTTTGGACGAGGTGCTTCCCGAAGCGTACGCGACGGTAAGAGAGGCAAGCGCGAGAGTGCTTGGTATGAGACACTTCTACGTTCAGATTTTAGGCGGTATTGCTCTCCATCAAGGAAGAATTGCCGAAATGTGCACGGGTGAAGGTAAAACCTTAGTTGCAACCTTGCCCGTTTATTTGAACGCTTTAGAGGGTAAAGGCGTGCACGTAGTAACCGTCAACGAATATCTTGCCACTCGTGATAGCGAGTGGATGGGTAAAGTTTACGCCTTTTTGGGACTAACTGTTGGCGTAGTATGCTCTGGTATGAATTTTGTGCAAAAACTCGAGGCGTACGCTTGTGATATCGTGTACGGCACGAGCAACGAATTCGGTTTTGATTATTTGAGAGATAATATT
>JAZQYG010000006.1:0-5201 GCA_045633305.1 Clostridia bacterium
GTACGGCGTAGAAATCAGAAGATATGTTACGCTTGCTAACGGTCAAGGAAATACCAATAAGTATCAACTTCCCTTTAACGTTTCTGGCAAATCTTTGACTAGCGATAATCGTTTTGCAGTAGCGCTTTACGACCTTCCTATGGATGACGAGGCAATAAATACCGACGATTACAAGGCGTACGTTTACGTAAAATTTGCTGACGGTAGCACGATTTACTCTGCAGAGTGTGCAAATTTTGTTGTAAGACAATAAGGAGGGAAAAAAGATGAAAAAATATTTTAAACCCGCATTAAGCGTAATCTCTGTTTTGAGCGAGTCTCAAATCGCTGCAACTTTCACTGGATTTGAAAGTTTTGGAGATTTTTCAGAAAGCAACATTGCGTCTTACACCGTTAATAGCGCAACTTTAGGACATTACAGTAAGTAAAAGCATTAAACTATATT
This sequence comes from Clostridia bacterium, assembly GCA_045633305.1. Classification (GTDB taxonomy): domain Bacteria; phylum Bacillota; class Clostridia; order Christensenellales; family RUG350; genus RGIG2224. Next base: position 446 of record JAZQYG010000006.1, read on the forward strand.
CGAGGGAGGGTATACTCTCCCTCGAATCAAGAGAGGCATAATATGAAAAAAATAAAAGCAGTAGTTGTAGGATATGGAAATAGGGGAGGAGTGTACGCAAGTTACGCTCTCAAAAAACCCGAAGAACTTGAAATAATCGCAATCGTCGACCCATTAGAGTATAGACTCAAAGAGACGGGGGCGTTGCACGGTCTTAGTGACGATAAACTTTTTCTTGATTTGGACGACTTTTTGAATGCAGGTATCGAGTGTGACGTCGTAATTAACGCTACGATGGACCAAATTCACTACGAAACGGCAATGAAGATTATTGATAAAGGCTACAACGTATTGCTTGAAAAGCCTATCACTGCCAACAAGGATGAACTTGTTGCAATCGAAAAGAAGGCAAAGGAAAAGGGAATAATGCTATTCGTGTGTCACGTAATGCGTTATTCTCCATACTTTACCGAAATCAAAAGACTTATCAATAACGGAGTTATCGGCGAGATTTTTGCGCTCGAGATGAACGAACACGTTTCCGCTGGTCACTTCACCAACTCTTATATAAGAGGTAGATGGCATAGCGAAAAAGAGTGTGGCTCAAGCTTTCTTCTCGCTAAATGTTGTCACGACCTTGACCTTATGTGTTGGCTCAATAACAAGGCTGACCCCGTCGAGGTTTCGAGTTTCGGCTCAAGAGGATACTTCAAGCCCGAATTTGCTCCCAAAGATTCGGCGGAGTATTGTTATGATTGTCCTCACCTTGAGGATTGTATGTTCTCGGCAAAACTTTTGCACTTACAGTGCGATTCCGCTCCCTACGTAACTTGGGAGGGTATCAAAAAGCCTCTTGACGAGATAACCAAAGAAGAAAAGATTCACTATTTGAAAACTTCGATTTTCGGACAGTGCGTATATAAAATTCCCACCGACCTTGTAGACCGTCAATGCGTTAGCGTAAACTTTGCAAACGGTTCCGTAGGTACTTTAAATATGATAGGTGGAACGACTCGTGGCGGACGTAATATCCATATCACGGGTAGCAAGGGTGAAATTGAAGGTTACTGGGAGTCCAGTGAGTTCACTTTGAGACTTTACGATGCTAAACTTCAAGAATACACCGAAAAGAAATTTTCAGTTAAAGACCTTCTTAATCCCGGAGCAGGTCACATGGGCTCGGATTATGAGATTATGAAGACTATGGTTGCTTACCTAAACGGCGACAGAGAATCCGTTTCTATCACAAGAATAGAGGATTCAATCAACGGTCATCTTTGTGTTTACGCTGCAGACGAGAGCAGAAAACAAAAGAGAATCGTTTCCATTTCTGAATATAGAAAATAATTATGAACTGCGATAACAAATTTTCAATATGGTGTCCTCTCGTTGGATTCGATATGTACCAAAAAGATAGGGGCGTTAGTGAATATCTTGCAAAAATCGGAGCAAAACCCGAGTTTATCGCATTATTCGTTTTTAACCCCGACCTTGTGTACCTCCACGAGAATATGGACGAGGAGTTCACTTTCCCCGAGAACTACTGCAACTACTACGGTTCAGTTCGTAACGAGATAAGAGAAATTCAACCTTGGACGAACTTTGCTCTCCGTGAACTGGTTGCGAATTTAAAAGCGGAAGGAATAAAAGTGTATTTTTCCTTTATGGGTATGCACACTATTCCTAAAGACGCTGGTTTTGGTGGTAACTTCGGTTATATTTGCCAAGAAAAGTTTTTGATTGAACACGAGGAAGTTTGTATAGAAGGCAAACCTTGGACAGGTCACACCTGGCTTCCTAAGCGTATGAGCGACGGCAATTATTTTGCGGACTTTTTTGGCGCAAAACTTGCAAAAACTCTTACCGATTACGGCGCAGACGGCGTGCATCTTGGAGACGGATTATTCCCTCCTTGTATGCAACTATTAGAAGGTGACGTATCTTACGATATGCTCGAGAGATTCGAGATTTATCGTGGCAAGCCTCTTCCAAAAGGATTAAACGGAAAAGAAATCACTCCCGAATTTGATACTCCCAAAAAGAGAGCGGAGTGGATATGGGAAAATCTTCGTGAAGAGTGGATAACTTTCAACGGCGAAGCGTGGGCACAAGCAATCAAGTCTATTGCGGACGCTCTTCACGCAAAAGACCTTGATTTATTTACTTGTAACGCTTGGACGAGCGAGCCTTTCGAGGCAATATATCGCTATGGAATAGATTACGCTAAGGTTGCAAAAGCGGGCATTGATATAATGACGCTAGAGCAACAAGCATCCTCGACTTATTTATGCGCTCCTGAAATGGAGCAATTCCCCGACTGGGAGCGTTACAGCACGAGTATGCTCACGAAGGCTTACGCAAAAGAAACCAAATACGTTTCAATGAATTTCGTAAAAGATTCGACCGAAGAGGCGTCCGTTATATCGCACGCGCCCGTGATTCTTGAAAAAGAAATTCATCAATATATGAACTGGTATCTTCTCGGGGACGAAATGAAGAGAGCATCCGAAGGCTATTACGTATGTTTAGGCGACGCTCTCAAAAAATTCGAGTGGGAGACTTTGATTAAAAACTACGAAAAGGTATTTGGTGACGAGCCTGTTGATTATCTCGGACCTATTATAGGTTGGTCGGACTGTCAAATTAATAAATTCTTACCCGAATATATCAAGACTCGTAGATGGTCTGCTCACAAATTCCTTGCAAATATCAATAGACGTGGCGCGGGAATTACCGCTCTTGGTGAGATAGGCGACCTCAAAAAACTCAATAAAGACGTCTTTATTCCTAACGCTGACTTACTTTCAAGCGAAGAACTTGAACAAGTTAACGGCTTAAAAGGCGTTGGACTCGTTTTGACCACGATAAGAGAAAGAGAGGATAAACTTAGTTCTTTGACTGGGTTCACTAAATATTACGACGAAGGCGTAAACGAGGACGGATATCAATCCGTTATCTACGTAAAAGCACCAGAGGGCGTAAATTTGGAGCAAATTTATAGTGAGATAGATTTTGGCGAAAGACTTCCCTTTGAAGATATGTCAAAAGTTAAGGATACGAGAATTTGGACTGACAATATCGTATTTCGAACGGTATCTGACGGATTTTTGAAGTTGATTTCAAAAATCGTTCGCAAAATGACTTTCGCGCGCTACGGTATAGAACTTTTGGACGATAGCAATTTCACACTTCTTCAAATGAAAGAAGGTAGAAAGAGAATTATCGTCTCCAACCCCACTATGTATCACTATTCGAGTTCCAAAGTTTTATTAAACTCAAAACTCAAATCGCTCGAAAGCAAACTTGATTATCCTGTCCAACCTGTCAAACTCGTTATGGAAGGCAGTGTTGCGGTTGCTCAAGATAGAGAGAATAAACTCATAAAACAAGCAAAGGGATTCCTTGTCAAAACGCCACCTGCTGGCATCGGCATAGTTGACTTTTGCATTGAAGATAAATAAGAAATTTTTTGGAGGATATATTATGAAAAAATTACTTATCGTATTACTTGCTGTAGTAATGCTTTTCTCAGTTGTTGGTTGCGGTCCTAGAACTCAAGACCCGGCAAGCGTTGAGGAAATCGACCCTAATCGTACCCAGATTTACGTTGGATACGTAAACGCGGCTCTTGGAACTGAGTATATGAAACAACTTGACGCTGACTTTGAAAGACTTTATCCCCAGTATCAAGTTATTCTTAACCCCGTAGGTCAAGCCGAACTTGAAGACGGCGCGTTGCCTAACGTTATGCAAACTAGCGAAAATAACATTTTCTTCCTCGATACCAACACTTATTCAACCATGGTTGACTTAGGAATAGTAGAGGATATTACCGACGTCGTTAACGAAAAAATTTACAACGACAATGGTGATTTAGTAGCAAGTGGTGAAACCGCTACCAAATCTATTATCGACACTATGCGTCCCGAGTGGAGAGATTTCCACAAAACCGCGGATGATAAATACTACGCTCTTCCTAACTATATGTCCACCCCCGGTATTATCTACGACGCTGACCTCTTTACGGAGATGGGTTGGTCCGTTCCCCAGACTTATCCTGAACTTATAGACCTTATGGATGAAATGTCCGCAGAATTTACTCCTTTCACCTTTGCCGCTAAATTCGACTACATTATGTTACCTTCACTTTACGCAGCGTACGCAGCGTACGAAGGAAAGAACGACTTTATTCTTAACTCTACCTTCAACGGCATAGATAACACCCTTGGACCTATTTCTAAGGAAAACGGATATCTCGTTCAAAAACAAGAAGGTAAAAAGGCTGCAATCAAATTTGCATACGACCTTGCTAGAAACTCCAAGTACGTTAGTGACAAAGCGCAAAGATTAGCGCTCACTCACACCGGCGCTCAAGAAGAGTTTATCTACTCAATCAACTCGACTAGACGTATTGCAATGTTTTTAGAGAACTCCTACTGGGAGAGAGAAGGTTCCGGTACCTTCAACACCATGGCTAAACTTGATCCTGAAAACTGGGCATACGGCAAGAGAAACTTCAAATATATGCCTTTCCCCAAATTTATCGGAGTTGACGGAATTGCTGACCAAACTAACACCAAGACCACTATTCTTGGCGCTACCTATCAGTCAATGATTATGCACAATAAGGCTGAAAATACTAACGCTGCTGGATACACTGGTTCAAAAGCAGGAGCAAAAGATTTCTTACGTTTCGTTCAATCACGTCGTGGACTTGCACTCTACACTGCTTACAGTGGATGTTTAAGAGCATATAACTACACTATGACTGAAGAGG
>JAZQYG010000007.1:0-9624 GCA_045633305.1 Clostridia bacterium
AAAATAATCCAGTGATTTTTCCTTCGCTCGTTACGTCAATCTTTTCTGCTGCGGTGCTTTTGGGAAGACCGGGCATTGTCAAAATTGCTCCCGTCAAAACGACGATAAATCCTGCGCCTGCCGAAACTTTTACTTTACGAACGGTAACGTCAAAGTTTTCAGGAGCGCCAAGAAGTGTTGGATTATCCGAGAAACTGTACTGCGTTTTTGCAATACAAACGGGAAGATTAGAATATCCTAGTTTTTCAAGTTCTTCAATTTCTTTTTGAGCCTCGTCTTCTATAACTACCCCACGTCCGCCGTATACTTTGGTTACTACGGCTTTAATTTTGTCCGTTATGCTCTCCTCGTCGGAGTATGCGAATCTAAAATCGGGAGTGTAGTTTTCACATATACGGATTACCTCTTTTGCAAGAGCCTCTCCGCCTTTTCCGCCATCTGCCCAAACGGTGGTTAGAACTGCTTTTACTCCTACTTTCGCGCACTCGTCTATAACGAAATTAATTTCTTCTTCCGTATCGGTGGGGAAACGGTTAACTGCAACCACGGCTGGAAGTCCGTAAACGTTTTTGATATTCGAGATATGACGCATAAGGTTAGGCAAACCTTTTTGCAGGGCAACGAGGTCTTTTTGAGCAAGTTCTTCTTTACTCTTTCCTCCGTGCATTTTGAGCGCTCTAACGGTAGCAACGATAACTACCGCGTCAGGAGAAAGACCTGCTTTTCTACACTTAATGTCAAGGAATTTTTCCGCGCCAAGGTCTGCGCCAAAACCTGCCTCTGTTACCGCGTACTCACCTAAATGTTGAGCAAGTTTGGTCGCAACTACGGAGTTACAACCGTGCGCGATATTTGCAAACGGTCCTCCGTGAACGATAGCGGGAGTTCCGCCAAGGGTTTGCACGAGATTAGGTTTGATAGCCTCAACAAGAAGAGCCGTCATAGCGCCTTGCGCTTTGAGGTCACCGCAAGTTACAGGCTTTCCGTCTACGTTATATCCAACTATGATTTTTGAAAGATTATCTTTTAACTCGTCAAGCGTGCTGGATAGACAAAGCACCGCCATTATTTCAGAGGCAACGGTAATATCAAATCCGTCCGCTCTTTCTACGCCGTTCTTTTCTCCGCCAAGTCCGTCGCGCACGAAACGAAGTTGTCTATCGTTCATATCAACGCAACGTTTCCAAGTAATGCGATTTGAATCAATTTTGAGAGCGTTTCCTTGGAAAATATGATTATCGAGCATAGCGGCAAGCAAATTGTTAGCAGCGCCTATTGCGTGAAAGTCTCCAGTAAAGTGAAGGTTGATATCCTCCATCGGAACGACTTGGGCGTATCCGCCTCCCGCCGCGCCACCTTTTACGCCAAACACCGGTCCAAGAGAAGGCTCGCGGAGAGCAACGACTGCTCTTTTTTTGCAAAGAGCGAGTCCGTCTGCAAGTCCTATGGTAACGGTGGTTTTACCCTCACCAGCGGGGGTGGGAGTAATTGCCGTAACTAAAACGAGTTTACCTTTCTTTTGAAGGTTTTTCGAGGGAATATTAATTTTAGCCTTGTATTTTCCGTAGTTTTCTATACAATCTTTTTTAATACCCGCTTTTTTTGCTATCTTTACGATAGGTAGCATTTTGCACGCTTGCGCTATTTCAATATCAGTTTTGTAAGCCATAATTATTTCTTAAAATACTTAACCGCAGATTCAAACATACGAATATCGTAGTTACCGGGAACGTTTTTGTAAAGACCTGAACCAATTCTTTCGCTATGTCCCATTTTGCCGAATACTCTACCGTCGGGAGAAGTGATACCCTCTATTGCGTAAAGAGAACCGTTGGGGTTAAAGTGAATATCAGAGGTTGCGTTGTTCTCAAAATCTACGTACTGAGTAGCAATCTGACCGTTTTTAGCAAGTTCCAAAATAAGTTCTTCGCTTGCAAGGAAACGTCCTTCGCCGTGCGATATAGCAACGTTATAAACCTCACCGGGGTTAGTTAGAGCAAGCCAAGGAGATTTATTCGAGGCTACTCTCGTTCTAACTATTCTAGACTGGTGACGATTGATTGTATTGAAGGTAAGCGTCGGGCAATTTTCGTCGGTGTCGATTATCTTGCCATATGGAACGAGACCAAGTTTGATAAGCGCTTGGAATCCGTTACAAATACCACACATAAGTCCGTCACGTTCGTTAAGGAGTTCGTGTACGCCCTCTTTTACCGCGCCGTTACGGAAGAAAGCGGTTATAAATTTACCACTACCGTCAGGCTCGTCACCACCCGAGAATCCTCCGGGTATGAATATCATTTGCGCCGATTTCATAGCCTTTGCAAATTTATCCACGCTCTCGGATATTCCACTTGCGCTTAGGTTGTTAATTACGATAATTTCTGCCTCCGCGCCAGCATCACGAACGGCTTTTGCGCTATCAAATTCACAGTTCGTTCCGGGGAAAGCGGGAATTAACACCTTAGGTTTAGCAACTTTGATAGCAGGCACAACTCGCTCCGTTGCATTATATTCAAAGTTTTTGACCGTTATGTCTCCGTTATCGATATTGCAACTGAATACGCTTTCAAGTTTATTTTCGTAATCACTCAAAAGTGACTCTAAACAAATCTTTTCATCGCCATAAACGATTGCTTTTTGCTCTATCGTTTCACCTATTACTCTCTCTTGGGTGTCACCCTCTATTTCTACGATAAATGATGCGTAGGAATACTTGAAGATATCTTGAACGGTAAGAGCGTTATTGAACTTAAATCCTATTCCGTTACCGAAACACATCTTCATTATAGCCTCGCCTATACCGCCCATACCGGGAGTGTAACAAGCAAGCGCTTTTCCTTCGCGAACGAGTTTTGTTACTTTATCAAAAGTTTCAATAAGCGAACTGGTTACGGGAAGATTGTTCTCGTCGAATTTAGGCGAAATTAAAACTACTTTATTTCCTGCCTTTTTAAATTCGGGAGAAATAATATCTTCGGTCTTTTGAGTGGTTACTGCAAAAGACACGAGAGTGGGAGGAACGTCAAGTTTTTCAAACGAACCGCACATTGAGTCCTTTCCACCGATTGAACCGATACCGAGTTCTTTTTGCGCTTTGAACGCGCCGAGGAGAGCGGACAAAGGTTTACCCCAACGAGTAGCATCTTTTCCAAGTCTTTCAAAGTATTCTTGGAAAGTGAGATAAACGTCTTTGAACTCTGCGCCCGTTGCAATGAGTTTTGCAACCGATTCGCAAACTGCAAGGTACGCGCCGTGATAGGGGCTCTTTTCACTTATAAAGGGATTGTATCCAAAACTCATCAACGAGCAATCGTCGGTATGCTTTTTCTCAACCGAGATTTTTTGTACCATTGCTTGTATAGGAGTCAATTGATTCTTTCCACCAAAAGGCATAAGCACGGTGCCCGCGCCTATCGTAGAGTCGAATCTTTCGGATAAGCCTCTCTTTGAACAAGTATTGAGGTCAACGGCTACGCCTTTCATATTTTCGGTGAAAGTTCCCGAAACCTCTTTATCTATAGGCTCTACTTTGAGAGCGTGAGCCGTAGTATGTTTTTCCGCGCCGTTTGAATTCAAAAATTCACGGCTTATATCAACGATTTTATTTCCGTTCCACGTCATAGTAAGACGGGGGTCTGCTTTAACTTTTGCAACGGGGCACGCTTGAAGGTTTTCTTCTTTTGCAAGAGCAAGGAATCCTTCAACGTCTTTTGATTCAACGACTACCGCCATACGCTCTTGTGATTCGCTTATAGCAAGTTCAGTTCCGTCTAATCCTTCGTACTTTTTGGGTACTGCGTTGAGGTCTATATCAAGTCCGTCCGCAAGTTCGCCTATTGCAACTGAAACACCGCCTGCGCCGAAGTCGTTACAACGCTTTATCATTTTGCTTGCTACGGGATTACGGAAAAGTCTTTGGAGTTTTCTCTCTTCCGGAGCGTTACCTTTTTGAACTTCTGCGCCACAAGTTTCAACGGAGTTTACGTTGTGCGCTTTACTCGAACCTGTTGCGCCACCTATTCCGTCTCTACCCGTGCTACCACCGAGAAGTATAACTACGTCGCCTGCCTCGGGGCGTTCTCTACGAACGTTTTCAGCGGGAGCAGCCGCGATAACCGCGCCTATTTCCATACGTTTCGCGCTATAACCGGGGTGATAAATCTCGTCAACTATACCTGTTGCCAAGCCTATTTGGTTACCGTAAGAAGAATATCCGCTTGCGGCAGTTTGAACGATTTTACGTTGAGGAAGTTTACCTTTTATAGTTTCGCTAACGGGAGTCAAAGGATTGCCCGCGCCAGTTACACGCATAGCGCCGTATACGTAAGAACGACCAGACAACGGGTCACGGATTGCGCCACCTATACAAGTTGCAGCCCCTCCGAAAGGTTCAATTTCGGTAGGATGGTTGTGCGTTTCGTTTTTGAAGAGCAAAAGCCAAGGCTCGGTTTTGCCGTCAACTTCAATTTCAATCTTAACGGTACAAGCGTTAATTTCTTCGGACTCGTCAAGTTTGTCAAGTTTGCCGTTAACCTTTAAATATTTGACGGCAACCGTTGCAAGGTCCATCAAACAAATAGGTTTAACTCTATTGAGTTCTTTACGAACTGCAAGATACTCCTCGTACGTCTTTTGCAAAAGTTCGTCCTCGAATTTAACCTCGTCAATAACGGTCAAAAAGGTTGTATGACGGCAGTGGTCGGACCAGTAGGTGTCTATCATCCTAATTTCAGTGATAGTAGGTTCTCTGCCTTCCGCTTTGAAATAGGATTGACAAAACTCCGCGTCGTCCGCATCCATTGCAAGACCCATTTCTTTTACGAAATTCTCGAGTCCTTGTTTATCAAGAGAAATAAATCCGTCCAAAGTTTTAACCGTGGTTGGGATATCGTAAACCGCTTTGAGCGTTTCGGGAAGAGCAAGGCTTGCCTCTCTTGCCTCAACGGGGTTTATTACGTACTTTTTGATTTCGCTCAAATCACTCTCGGTAAGATTTCCGTAAAGAGCATACACCTTTGCCGTACGAATTACGGGACGCTCTCCTTGAGAAATGATTTGTATACATTGTGCGGCGGAATCCGCTCTTTGGTCAAACTGACCGGGAAGATATTCAACTGCAAAAACGGTTGCCCCCTCTACCTCGAAAGTTTTAGTAGCCTTGTCAAGTTGAGGCTCGGAAAAAACAGTTTTGATTGCATAATCAAAAAGTTCTTCCGTAATGTTTTCAGCGTCGTATCTATTAAAAATACGAACGTCTGTGAGAGCGTTTATACCAAGCAAACCTTTTATATCAGACAAAAGTCCTTTTGCTTCAAATGCAAGTTCTTTTTTCTTTTCGACGAAAACTCTATAAACCATAGTATTATTCCTCCAAAGCCTTTTTCGCTCTTTCGCCTATATCGTGACGGTAGTATGCGTTATCAAATTTGACTAAATTAACCTTTTCGTAAGATTTTGCAATTGCGCTAGTTAAAGAATCAGCAATTGCCGTAACGCCAAGAACACGTCCTCCACTCGTTACGAGTTTGCCGTCTTTTATGGTTGCGCCCGCAACGTATACGCTATCTTTAACGCTATCGGGGATAGTTATTTCGTATCCTTTTTCGTAAGATTTGGGATATCCCTCGGATGCCATTATTACGCAACAAGCGTGTTCTTTTTTGAATTTCACGTCAACGCTTGATAGTCTTTCTTCACTTACCGCTTGCATAACGGTGAGAAGGTCGCTATCAAGTAAAGGCAAAACTACTTGTGTTTCGGGGTCACCGAAACGACAGTTATATTCAATTACTTTAGGACCTTTTTCGGTGAGCATTAATCCGAAATACAAACAACCCTTAAAAGTCCTACCCTCTTTGTTCATAGCCTCGATTGTAGGAAGGAAAATGGTTTCCATACACTCTTTCGCTATCTCTTCAGTGTAATAGGGGTTAGGAGCAACCGTTCCCATACCTCCGGTATTGAGTCCCGTGTCGCCGTCTCCTACTCTCTTGTGGTCCATCGAGGAAATCATAGGTACTACCGTTTTTCCATCAGTGAAAGAGAGAACGGAAACTTCAGGTCCAGTCAAAAATTCTTCGATAACGATATTATTTCCGCTATCTCCAAAGACCTTGTTAGCCATCATATCAACGACTGCCTCTTTTGCCTCCTCTCTGGTCATAGCAATAACTACGCCTTTGCCAAGAGCAAGTCCATCCGCCTTTATAACGGTAGGAATAGGAGCGCTTTCAAGATATTCAAGCGCCTTGTCCATATCGGTAAACACTTCGTACTGCGCCGTGGGGATAGAGTATTTTTTCATAAGATTTTTAGAGAAAACCTTGCTACCCTCTATGATTGCAGCCTTTTTGTTAGGTCCAAAACAAGGAACGCCTACCTCTTCAAGAGCGTCTACGCAACCGAGAACGAGTGGGTCGTCGGGAGCAACTACGGCGTAATCAATCTTGTTTGAAAGAGCAAAATCAACGATTGCCTTGATATCCTTTGCTCCGATATTAACGCACTCTGCATCCTCCCTCATACCACCGTTTCCGGGGAGAGCGTAGATTTTTTCTACGCTTTTGTTTTCTTTAATTTTTTTGATAATGGCGTGCTCGCGTCCGCCTCCGCCTACTACTAATACTTTCATAAAACCTCTTAGTGATGGAAAAGTCTAATTCCCGTACAAGCCATCGCTATATCGTATTTGTCACAACAAGCAATAACGATATCGTCACGGATTGAACCGCCGGGTTGAGCAATATAACTTACACCGCTTCTCTTTGCTCTTTCGATATTGTCGTCGAAGGGGAAGAAAGCGTCCGAACCGAGAGCAACGCCCGTTTTAGTTGCAAGATAAGCCTTTTGTTCTTCTTCGGTGAACTTTTCAGGTTTTCTCGTGAAGAATCTTTCCCATACGCCGTCTGCGGTTACGTCCTCTTCGTTTTTGTTGATATATCCGTCGATAGCGTTATCTCTATCAGGTCTGGAAATATCCTCTCTAAAAGGAAGAGAAAGAACTTTGTCGTGTTGACGCAAGAACCAAGTGTCCGCTTTTTCACCTGCAAGACGAGTACAATGTATTCTTGACTGTTGTCCTGCGCCTACGCCGATTGCTTGTCCGTCTACTGCGTAACAAACGGAGTTAGACTGAGTATATTTAAGAGTGATGAGCGCAACTATTAAATCACGCTTTGCGCTATCGGGAAGAGTTTTGTTAGCAGTAACTACGTTAGACAAAAGTTCTTCGTTGATTTCACAGTTGTTTCTACCTTGTTCAAAGGTGATTCCGAATACTTGTTTGCGTTCTTTTTCTTCGGGGATATAGTCGGGGTCTATCTTAACTATATTGTAAGTGCCTTTTCTCTTTTGTTTGAGAATTTCAAGCGCTTCTGGCTCGTATCCAGGAGCAATAACGCCGTCAGATACTTCTCTTGAAATCATTTTTGCAGTGGTTACGTCACAAACGTCGGAAAGAGCAACCCAGTCACCGAAAGAACACATTCTATCCGTGCCTCTTGCTCTTGCGTACGCGCAAGCGAGCAAAGAGTCGTCTAATCCTTCAACGTCGTCTACAAAGCAAGCCTTTTTCAAACTGTCGGAAAGAGGTACGCCAACCGCCGCCGAAGTGGGACTTACGTGTTTAAAACTGGTAACTGCGGGAAGATTAAGAGCCTTCTTGAGTTCCTTTACGAGTTGCCAAGAGTTGAACGCGTCAAGGAAATTGATATAACCGGGTTTACCATTGAGAATTTCAATAGGTAAATCACTTCCGTCACTCATATAAATTCTTGACGGTTTTTGGTTTGGGTTACAACCGTATTTAAGTTCAAATTCTTTCATAAGTACCTCTCTATTTATTCTTATTGATAAGTCTATCTTCAAACTTTCCACTCTCTATGTCAGTAAATCTAACGTAAAGAGAAATCTTGTTGTTTTCGTCAAGCGCATCCCAAAGTTTGTCCGTGAAACAATCTATGCAGTTACAAATTTTGACTCTTTCGGGTTCGCCTTGGAAAGTCGGAATAGGATTGCCGTCGGTAACGTAGGTGTGTATAAAGTGTCCAAGTCCGGGAAGAGATGCAAAATCAAAGGTGTATCTATTGCAAGCCGTTCCCTCGCTATCGGCGCTCTTTAATATACTCATTTTGTAGGTAAAGTCACCGCCTTTAAATTCAATCATACCACTAATTCTCGGAGTAAGATTTGGAGCGTCGGGCTCGAACTGTCTCGACTTCAAGGAGCAAGCAAAACCTTTGCCCGCTTTGATTCCCTCGTAAATGGTATCCGTTTGGTCGCCGTTAGTTACGATAAGTTTGTTATCAATCTCACGAAGAGCGGCGTAAATTATAAGACTTGGGTCTTCAACTTTTGACGCATCGAAAGGCTCGGTGAAGAGCGCGCCGTCACGTTTTACGAAAACTCTATTTCTACTATTTGCGCTTCTACCCATTATAAAGTATGCGCTAACCGCTTTTTTGCCGTCCTCGCTTTTTCCGAGTACGATACCTCTTCCCACGTAGGGATTTCCTTTTATAAGTTCGTCGATTTCGTTAATCTTGTAAATATTCATTTTAACCTCTTATTTTGAACAAATCATTTCGATTGACGCGGGTAGAAGTTTCCACTCTGCGTTTTTCATTACCCTCTTTTGTAAAATTTCGGGAGTGTCGCCCTCTTTTATATAGACGGCCTTTTGCATAATTATTTCACCACCGTCGGGAATCTCGTTAACGTAATGAACGGTTGCGCCCGTGACTTTAACTCCCTTTTTGAGAGCCTCTTCGTGAACTTTGAGTCCATAGTACCCTTTTCCACAAAAAGAGGGAATTAAAGACGGATGTACGTTAATTATCTTTCCGCTAAAATGAGAAGTGAATCTCTCACTAAGTATACTCATAAAGCCTGCAAGCACGATAAGAGTTACACCCTCTTTGTCAAGAGCCTCAATTAGCGCGCTCTCAAAAGATTCTTGACTTTTTAGTTCTTTTTTGGAAATAACCATGCTCTTTACCCCCGCTCTTTGCGCTCTTACAAGAGCGTAGGCGCTAGGATTATTAGATATAACTAAGGTTACCTTTCCGCTTTTTATGATTCCTTTCTTTTCGGCGTTCAAAATGGCTTGAAGATTAGTGCCACCACCCGAAACGAGAACGGCGATTTTTTTCATCATAATATTACCTTATCGTCAGATTTTACGATTTCACCGATTACGTAAGCGTCCTCGCCTGCTTTCTTGAGAATTTCAAGCGCTTTCTTTTCGTCCTCTTTTGCAACTACGATACTCATACCTACGCCCATATTAAATGTGTTGAACATATCGCGCTCACTGATATTTCCGACCTTTTGAATAAGTTTGAAAATAGGAAGAACTTTAACTGCGTTTTTATCAATTTTTGCGCCGAGTCCGTCGGGAATACTTCTGGGAATATTCTCGTAAAAACCACCGCCGGTTATGTGAGAAATACCTTTTACTTTTACCTCGTCAATAAGAGCAAGTACGCTCTTTACGTAAATTTTGGTCGGAGTCAACAAAGTCTCTGCAACTGATTTTCCACCGAGTTCGTCAAGAGGAGTTTTGATATCGCTGTTTTCAACGTCGAACACCTTACGAACGAGAGAAAAACCGTTTGAGTGTAC
>JAZQYG010000008.1:0-7760 GCA_045633305.1 Clostridia bacterium
GAAATGCTTAACAAAATCGCAGGTCCTACCGAGGCAGAGGTTTCTGGAATTCTTCAAAAGGCTTTGGAGAAAAAAGGAGTTAAATTCAATCTTGGTTGCAAAGTAACCTCTATTGAAAAAGACGGCGTAGTTTACGAAAAAGACGGCAAGAGTGAAAAAATCGTTGCAGATAAAATTCTTCTTTCTATCGGTCGTCGCGCTTTCACTCAAGACCTTGGTCTTGAAAATATCGGTGTTAATACCGACAGAGGCGCAATCGTTACCGACGATAGAATGATGACTAACGTTGCTAACGTTTACGCAGTAGGTGACGTTAACGCAAAGGTTATGCTTGCTCATACCGCTTACCGTGAGGCAGAAGTTGCAGTTAATAATATCCTTGGCAAAAAGGACCGTATGAACTACAACGTAATTCCCTCCGTTATCTACACCAACCCCGAAGTAGGTTCTGTAGGTGAGACCGCTGAGAGCGCAAAAGCAAAAGGAATCGACGTAAAAGTTGCTAGCCTTTCAATGATGTTCTCTGGCAGATACGTAGCAGAGAACACCGAATACGACGGAATCTGTAAACTTATCATCAATAACAAAACCAACACCCTTATAGGTGCGCACATTATCGGTTCGTACGCAGGTGAGTTTATCGTAGCAGTATCCGCTCTTATCGACCTCGAGGTTGATATTGAAAACATCAAAAAACTCGTATTCCCGCATCCTACCGTTTGCGAGATTATAAGAGAAACAGTATTTTCTATTAAATAACATAAAGGAGAAATAAAAATGTCAAAACAATTATTTGTTGACCCTAAGGAACTTAGAGCACCTGGTTATATCCATTTTGAAGATATTCCCGTAAACCAGTACAATAAGTCCATTAAGGATGAGAAGGCTAACTTTTCAAACGACGATTTCGTAAGAATTTTTAACGATATCGCAGTGCTCCGTGAATTCGAGAGCATGATTATGGATATTAAGGTTAAACAAGAATATCAAGGATTCAAAACCAACTATCCTGGACCTGCACACCTTTCTATCGGACAAGAAGCAGCAGCAGTAGGTCAAGCATATATCCTCGACCTTAACGATATGACCTTTGGTTCACACAGGTCACACAGTGAGGTTCTTGCTCGTGGTTTGAACTCAATTTACAAACTCGACGACGACAAACTTTACCAAATCATGAAGGACTTCATGGGTGGTGAAACTCTCGCTCCCGTTGAAAAACTTAATAAGACTGGTAACGTAAAAGACCTTGCAGTGGACTTCTTGCTTTACGGCTTTATGAGTGAAATCTTTGCTCGTAAGACTGGTTTCCACAGAGGTATGGGCGGTTCGATGCACGTATTCTTCTTGCCTTTCGGTATTTACCCCAACAACGCTATCGTTGGTGGCGCAGAACCCGTAGCACTCGGCGCAGCTCTTTACAAAAAAGTTAACGACAAACCCGGTATCGTTATTTCTAACTCCGGTGACGGTTCGGTTGGTTGTGGCGTAGTTTACGAATCAATGAACTTTGCCGCTATGGACCAAATGAAACAACTTTGGGAGAAGAAAGGTGGACTTCCTATCCTCTTCAACTTCTTCAACAACAGTTACGGTATGGGTGGACAAACTCGTGGTGAAACCATGGCTTACGATTTCCTCGCAAGACTTGGCGCAGGCGTATCTCCCTCTCAACTTCACGCAGAGCGCGTAGACGGATTCAATCCTTTGGCTGTTATCGACGCTATGAAGAGAAAGAAAGAACTTCTCTTAAAGGGCGAAGGTCCTGCAATGATGGACGTTGTAACTTATCGTTTCGGCGGACACTCTCCTTCGGACTCAATGAGTTATCGTACTCCCGAAGAAGTTGCTGCATGGAAGGAATACGACCCCATCGTAACTTACAGAAAAGCGCTTGTTGACGCTAAGATTGCAAGTGATTCTAAGTTCGACGATATCCTCGCAAGCATCTCTGAGAGAATGCTCAAACTTTGTAAACTTGCATCCGACCCCGTTGAATCTCCCTATCTTGACTTCAAGAAAGACCCCTACTACGTTGAAAACCTTATGTTCTCTAACGGCGCAGTTGAGTCTATGAGCGATAGAGCAGTAGAAGTTGGTCGCGACGTTAAGACTCCTATGGCTGAAAACCCCAGAGTTAAACAGATTGAAGGCAAAACTCGTTTTGCATTTGACGCTGACGGAAAACCCGTATCTAACCTCAAGAGATACAACATAAGAGACGGTTTGTTCGAGGCTATTATCGATAGATACTACAAAGATAGCACCCTCGTTTCCTACGGTGAAGACGTTCGTGACTGGGGCGGAGCGTTCGCAGTTTACAAAGGACTTACCGAAGCGCTTCCTTACCACAGACTCTTCAACTCACCGATTTCCGAGGCTGCAATCGTTTCTTCTGCAGTAGGTTACGGTATGTGCGGTGGACGTGCAATCGTAGAACTTATGTACGCTGACTTTATGGGTAGAGCAGGTGACGAAATATTCAACCAACTTGCAAAATGGCAAGCAATGAGTTCTGGTATACTCAAAATGCCCGTAACTCTTCGTGTATCCGTTGGTGCTAAATACGGCGCTCAACACTCACAAGACTGGGTAGCACTTCCTGCTCACGTTCCCGGACTCAAAGTAGTATTCCCCGTAACTCCTTATGATGCAAAAGGTCTTATGAACGCATCGTTAAACGGAACTGACCCAGTAATCTTCTTTGAAAGCCAAAGAATTTACGACAAAGGTGAAGAATTCCACAAAGAAGGTGTACCCGAAGGATATTACGAAATACCCATCGGCGAACCCGATATCAAGAGAGTTGGTAGCGATATCAGCACTCTTACTATCGGTGCAACCCTTTATAGAGCACTCGACGCAGCAAAAATTCTTTCTGAAACATACGGCGTAGAAGCAGAAGTTATCGACGCAAGGTCAATAGTTCCGTTTAACTACGAAAAAGTTGTTGAATCAGTTAAGAAGACCGGCAAGATTCTTCTTGCAAGTGACGCTTGCGCTAGAGGTTCTATTCTTAACGACTTTGCTGCAAATATCTCTGAACTTTGCTTCGATTACTTAGACGCTCCCGTCGTAGTAGTTGGCGCTAAGAACTGGATTACTCCTCCGTTCGAATTCGACGGTGAGTTCTTCCCCCAAGCAGAGTGGATTATCGACAATATCAACGATAAGATTATGAAACTCAAAGACCACGTTTCTACGCAAAACACTTCTGACGCAGAAATCTTGAGAAGAGCGAAAAAAGGTGTATAAAAATGAGTAATAACGTTTCGAGTAAATACGTATTCATAACACACGACGTGACTGACGCAACTTTTAATATTGCGAGCGAAGAGTATTTACTCGAGCGTTGCACTGAAAACGTCGTTTATCTTTGGCGTAATCGCAGTGCGGTTATAGTCGGAGTTAATCAAAATACTTTAAAAGAAGTAGATACCGATTACACCTCTTCTAACGAAATACAAGTAGTGAGGCGTATATCGGGAGGTGGCGCGGTATATCACGATATAGGTAATATTTGCTTTACCGTCGTCACCGATTACGACGAAAATTTGGATAATATCGAAGAATTTACCCGTCCCGTTACAGAGTTTTTATCCTCTCTTGGACTTGACTCTGCAGTAACGGGACGGAACGATATTACTGCAAACGGATACAAAATTTCAGGTATGGCGCAGTGCGTAAAAGGTGGAAGAATAATGAGGCACGGCACACTACTTTTTGATACCGACGTTACCGTACTTGAAAAAGCGTTAAAACCTAATCCACTAAAACTCAAAGCAAAAGGCATTGACTCAGTAAGAAAAAGGGTTATGAACGTAAAAAGTTTGATGAATACTGATATGAGCGCGGACGAGTTCTTTGATAGATTCCGCGTTTATATGGCAAAAGGTAAGGTTCAAAGAGATTTTACCAAAGAGGAAATTAGTCAAATAAACGAACTAAAAGAGCAAAAATTTGCAACCTACGAGTGGAACTTTGGTAAATCAAGTACGGCGCAATTTGAAAAAAGCGCAAGATTCACTTTTGGTTGTATGGACGTAAGTTTTGACGTTGATGGCGGATATATTCAAAATTTTAATATATTCGGAGACTTTTTTAGCAAGGGTAATATAAATGAACTCATATCAAAGTTCAACGGTATTAAACCTTGCAAAGAAGATATTATGAACGCGCTTTCGGGTGTAGAAAATTATATTCTCGGCGCAAGCGCTCGAGAAATTACTGAAAAATTATTTTTTGGAGATGAATTATGAAAAAAGCGGTTATTTACGGAGCCGGTAATATAGGAAGGGGATTTATAGGTCAACTTCTCACTATGTCTGACTACGAAGTTGCTTTCCTTGATATCAACAAAGAGGTAATAGGCAAACTTTCCGAGGACAGACAGTACCCCATAACCATCGTTTCTAACGACGGCAACAAAGAAATTATCGTAAAGAACGTATACGGAATAGACAGTTCTATCGAAGAAAATGCAATAAAAGCAATCTTCGAGGCAGATATTATGAGCACCAGTCTTGGTGTTAACGTACTCCGTTTCGTTGCAAAAACTCTTGCAAAGGCAATAGAAATGAGAATTGAGGCAAAAAGACCTCCTCTCAATATTTTACTTTGCGAAAACCTTATCGACGCAAACATCTATCTCAAAAACGAGATATTTAAATATTTAAAAGAAGAAACCAAAGAGGTATTCGACCAAAATATCGGACTCGTTGAGGCAAGTATCGGTAGGATGGTGCCCGTTCTTCCTAAAAAAGAAGGAGACAACATTTTGCGCGTAGCAGTTGAAGAATTCGACGTTTTGCACCTTGATAAAGACGGATTCGTTGGCGAACTTCCCGAAATTTATAACACTAGACTTTGTACGCCTTTCAACCTTTATATTCAACGTAAACTCTTTATACACAATATGTGTCATAGCGTTACGGCTTATCTTGGCGCAAGAGAATACGAATATATTTCCGAGGCGATTGAAAATACCGATATTAAGTATATTGTAGAACAACTCGGTGTTACCAGCGCAAGAGCAATTGCTCTTGAAAACGGTGGAGACGCGCTTGAACTTATAGACTTCTTGAACAAGCTTTTGTATAGATTCTATAATAAAGAACTCAAAGACACTATCGAAAGAGTTGGTAAAGACCCCATACGTAAACTTAAATCTATCGACCGTATAACCGGCGCGTTTAATCTTGCTCGCAAACACGGCTTAGACACCACGTTTAACTTAATTGCTTTTGCAAGCGCTCTTGTATTTAGAAAAGAGGCAGACGAGGCGTCTAAGGCAGTTAACGACGATTACAAAACTCTCGGCGCAAAAGAAACACTCAAAAAGTATACCGACGTAGATTTTACTAACGAGGAGTGCAAGATAATCGACACTTACGCAAGTTTGATTGAAAAGAACGACTACAAGTCGGTAATCTTGATGGCGGAAAAACTTCGCGCAAAGGCAATACCTAATAAATAAGTTTACAACTCATATCTTAAATGATATAATTAAAGGACTGAATTCAGTCCTTTTTTTATAGGTGATTTATGTATAATCTTGGAATCGACGTAGGTGGAACTACGATAAAATGTGGAATAGTGAGTGGCTCGCAAGTCCTTTATAAAAAAGCGGTGTCAACGCCTATAAGTGACGTAGAAAAGGCGTTAGAGGTAACCGTTAGACTTATAGAAGACGTATTGACGGAATACGGAAAGAATTTATGCGATATAACTACTATCGGGATAGGTTTGCCGGGGACGGTGCATAACGGGATAGTCACGTATGCGAATAACCTTGGTTGGTATAACGTTGATTTCAAAAGTCTTTTATCTGAAAAACTTGGAAGAGAAGTTTACGTAGATAACGACGCAAGATGCGCCTTTTTTGCTGAACTTTGTTACGGAAGTGGAAAAGGGAAAAAGAACGTTCTTGAAATCACTCTCGGCACGGGAGTAGGTACTGCGTTTTGCGTAGAAGGAATCGTAGCAAGAGGAAATCTATCTTCGGGAGGAGAGGGTGGACTAATTTATTATAAAGATTCCGTTTGGGAAGAGTGGGCAAGTACGCGCGCGCTATGTAAACGTATAGAACTAATTAAAGGACAAAACACACCTTTTGGCAACTACTTAAAAGATAAAATAATCGACGGACGTACCCCGTTTATTGCAGAAAAAGAGGGAGTATCTGGCGCAAAAGAGGTAATAGACGAACATATTCGTCATATCGCAAATGGAATTGTTAACCTCGTCAATCTGTTAAGACCGGAACTTGTGATTATCGGTGGAGGTATTGCAAAAGAAGGTGATAGACTGATAAAACCTATATCGGATATAGTTAACTCTGAGTCTTACGGCGGAGAGTATAATCCTAAGGTTGAAATAGTTGCAAGTAGTATCTCTGAATCGGGAATAGTTGGAGCGACGGTTATTGATAAATTTATTTAAATTAAAACAATTAAAATGATAAAAAAATCGGTGAGCAACTGTGCTCACCGATTTTGATTTTAATATTGACCCCAACCGTTTTGAGTGATAAGTGACGTCCAAGTTGAACTTGGGCTTGCCGTATCACCACCGATAGGTATGCCTATGAAAATATCTGCCCAAAAACCGTTACCAACGCTTATTCCCGACTCTTGTGTGATAGGATTAATAAAGAAATGTTGAGTTAATCTTTGGTGGTAGTAATTATTATTTGCTTTATCTACGAGATAGTAATGTCCTGCTTTATTTGGCACTTCTTGGTAATTGTATTTTTCAAGAGAAGGATATTTCGTTTTGTACGATTCGTCTACTACGTATCTATTTGCGTTTCTACTTCCGTTATTAAAGTAATTCATTAAGGTTGAAGTGTAATTGTTACCCGTTTCGTCGATGGCAGGTAACTCTGCGTTTAAAAGCGCGTTTACACTATTGAATTCTTCCATTATAGGACCAGTTGAGCCACGCTTTTCGATACTGACGTAAGCGCGAATAACGTATCCTCCGACAACGATATCGTTGACGTAGTTAGTTTGGTAAACGCAGGACGAGTCAAACGAAACTGAAAGAAGAATATCTCCCTGTGTTTGAACGTAGATGTAACGAATAAAGTTTTGCGTTTTTGCAATGAGAGTATCAAGTTGGAAATCTAATACGAGTTTTTGCATGCTTTCAATTTCACTTGCGCTTTTATCTACGTACTCGTATGAAAAAGGTTTTTCGTAAATATCCTTAGGCGTGAAATCCGTGATAAAAGCAAATTTATCTTTGTTCGAAGGATAAGCGCTCGTATCTTGTTTGACGTTGATTAAGGTTTTCTCAGCAACTTTATTTTGATATTTACCGTTTCCATCTTCGCCAAGTGTAATCTTTATCTGGAATACGTTATTGTGTCCACCTTGTGCTGGAGGTTGTTCGGCAGGAGGAGTAGTTGGAGGTAAATCGCTTGGAGGGGTAGAGCCCGAAGGATTAGAGCCTGAGGGACTTGGGCCCGAAGGATTAAAAGGAGGTATACCTAAATCCGGTGGGTCGGTAGGGTCAGTCGGTACAGGTCCGCACGCTACTGAAAACGCCGTTATTATAACTAACAAAAATATAAGAATCTTTTTCATAATTTTTCTCCTTATCTATTATTCTAACATTTAATGAAATTTATGTCAAATTTTAATTGCAAATACCTCAAAGTTGGTGTATAATTAGCAAAAAAAACTAGGTTTTTTATGGTAGAATTAAATAACGGTGTAATAAGCGTTTCTATTTCTGAAAAAGGCGCAGAGATACAT
>JAZQYG010000009.1:0-4970 GCA_045633305.1 Clostridia bacterium
CAATTTCACTCGCCTCAAGCGAATTTCACAAATCCTGACATGGATTTATTTCATTGTCGCCCTTTCCTGTAGAAAGAGCGACAATGGTCGATTAGTTTGTTTAATAAAAATCTATTTCTTTTATAGGCTCCTCTTCCAAAGGTACTTCTTCTCTCTTTGTGAAAATTTTAACGTAGGTAAGATGCAGTGAATAAACTATAACTGTCAAGCCTAAAAATATTTCGTTTAGTTCTGCCAGTTCCTTTATTAAAAACAAGCATACGCCAAGCGAGCAAAGCGCGATTCCCATTAAAAACTTGAATAAGAATTTAGTTTTTTTGCACAATTTTGATAATATCGCATCCAAGGCTATTCCGATACCGAGCATCATTGCAAAAAAGGAAAAACACCTAAATACTATTACGGCTGAGTTTACGTCAAGTAAAATGATGCCCGCAAAAAATAAGACTATACCACAAATCGAGTCCGGTCCGAAATATTTACGTTTTTCACTTTCTGCGCGGATAGAAAAAACCGTCGTCAGTGCGCCTATTGCGATTACTAATAAACCGATAAATAAAAACAAATTAAACTTTGTTAAACCTACCAGTATTATTAGTACGCCTACTAAAAAAACAAGGGCGCAAATAATTATTGAATTGATTTGGTTTCTATCTAATTTTTTCTTCATATTATTTAAAATACGGAGCAAGTTATGCTCCGTATCCTATTTTATTCTGCCTCTTCTATTTTTTCAAGGTCTTCTGCATTATATTTGCCGAGCATTACGTCGTATCCTTCACTTTCGTATTCCGCAGTTAAATCAATACGATGAACGTATTTGTAAGCGGGGTTAACGTAGAAAATGTAGTTGCCCGTTTGCTCAATACCAAGCCAAGATACGTCGGGAGTCGATATAGTTACTTTGACTGCGCTCTCTTTATTTTCTGCGATGCTCGTAATTTTGAATTTGTAAACGTCGTTTGCGTCAGTCTTTGTGTAATACATTACGTATTCGCTCTCGGCAGTTTTGATAACCGAGATAACTTTTACAGAAGTAGCAAATACTTCTTCTTTTGTAGTTGCGCTAACCATCCAAAGTTTGCTATCGTCAGATACGATAATTTTGTCTGCGTCGCCAAAGGTATAAACGGAAGTGTACGTCGAGGAACTATATTTCTTTTCTTTAGCGGGGTCAAATTTAACTTCACTTGCATTTAAGTAATCGTTCTCTACGTTATAAGCGTAAATACCTACGTCGACTGCGCTATTGTTTTCCGTATAAGATTTTGAATAGTAAAGAACACCGTCTTCGTACTTTTTGATAGTAAAAGTATATACTTTGGTGTAGTCGGGATATTGACTTGCATCAGTGAGGTTTTCAAATTTTGCTTGCTCTTCTGCGGAAAAATATGATAATTTGCCTATCATTTTTTCATTGAACGAGCCGTCCATACTTGCAACCCAAAGTTCGTTATTCGTATCAGTGGTAACTTCGGATTTTTTGGTGTAATAAACGTACTGGTCACCGTCTTTAGTGGTAAGGGCGGGATTGTATTCCCCTTCTCTTGGAAATACGCAAGAGGTGATTTCGTCTGCAATCATTTTGCTTTCGCCTTTTCCGTCAAGTTTAACGGTGTATAAAGCGCTCTCGCTATAATAACAAAGCGCATCTTTTGAAAAAGCGTATTCAGTGGAATTGCCTTTGAGTTTAAACATCATTTGGGTAGACGTTCCGTCAACCTTGGTGCGCATAAATTCAATATAATCGGTTTGAACTACGCCTTCACTATCTTTTACGTTGGTTGGGGTAACGTAGTATATCCACTCTCCATAAACGTATATTCCTGCATTTTGAGAAGAGCAAAATACCTTTTTGGGAACTATGGTCTCTGCCTCTCCTACAATTTTGCCATTTTCGTCAAGAGTGTGACGCATAATTGCGCCCTTTACAACTTTACCAAAGGTATTGTCTCCCTCGTACGAGGTGACACCGTTAATAAAATACAAATAGTTACCTTGAGTTACAGCCATACCGCCGTTGCCGGTAACGATTTTGTCCGAATAATTTTCTCCCGAAATAGGTCCCCAGTTATAGTTCTCTCCGCATCCGGAAAAAAGCATAACGATACCTATAAGCACGGTTATTATTACGAGAAGTTTTTTATTCATACGTTTCTCCTTCATAAGTCAAGAATAATTAGACTTATACTACATAATTATATAATATAACGTTGCTTTTAGCAAACGAATTTAAGCATGCAAAGGTGATTTTTTATGAAATTTGATAAATTTGGGGTTTTTCCAAAAACAGATGCGCAAAAAAACGAGTCAAAAAACAATTTTGACCTATCCGCGCTTTTGAAACTGCTACCCTCTTTGTTTTCAAACAAAAAAAGCGAACAGAAAAAAGAGCAACCTCCTTCGCCCAAACAAGAGCCCGTTTATAAACCCTCGAATAAGGACGCTTACGCTGAATACGTTGCAAAACACGACGAATTCGTAAAAAACTCAAAAATTAAAGTATAGTTACCTCACACTTTGGCATTACCGCTATAGGGTGATAGGAAAGTTTTGCCTTTTTGAGTCCTTCGTCTCCTGCATCGTCCTCTCTGTTTACGTAAACCAACGACGGGTACTTTTTTATCATTTTTCTAACGAAAGCGTTAGTCAACGTTTCATACACACCTACGTACTGTTTATTGCACTTTTCAACGTGAACTATAAGGGTGTTACCCGAAATTTCTCCGATTGTAAATCCGATAATTTCGCCCGCTAAACTCATTACGTACGCTTCTGCTTTTATCACTGACAAGTTTTTCAACATAAGCGAGGTCGCTTTGAGTTCCATATCAAATATAGAACTATCTTTATCCTCGTTTTGTTTGAATTTTTCAAAAAATTCGAGTACGCCGTCTATATTATCTTGGTTGATTTGGTTAATTTCGGCAATTCCGTATTCTCGTATAAAACGACTTATATAGTTGCGTTTCGCGTGATACTTTTTGCCTTTCAATAGTGAAAAAGGTTCAATTTCATATACGTAATCCGCCCATTTTTCTTTTTTGTCGACCATTGCGTCGAATTTTTTCTCAATATTAGATATGAATCTTTCGGGAACGGAGCGAATTATCGTCTTTTCTTGCGCTAATGAATCAACTTCCTTTATTTTTGATATCGCGCTTATAAAGTCTTTTTCGTCTTTGCAAATAGGCGCAAGCCAAAACCAAATATCGTCCTTTTTGAATCGCACGAACAAAACGTCCTCTTCTATTGCGTATTCATATTCAACGTATTCGTTATACATAAATAAATATCCGAACGAATATTCCGCCAAAACGTAATTAAGTCCCTTAAAAAAAGGGGCTAATTTTGAATACGAATTAAGATTTAGTTTTGTGAAATTCATACTTTCTTTGCTTTCTTTTCGCAATAAATACAGCGATATATGCCTTTTTGCTCGTCAACGAGTTTAAATACGTGGTCAAGTTCTTGTTCATCACGAGAAATACACTTGGGATTATCACATTTAAATTCGTTCACAGAAAGTTTTTTACCCTCGAAAGGATTATAAACCTCGGGCTTTTTAGCCTCTTCTAAAAGTTTCAAAATAAGCGCCATACGAACGAATTTACCATTGTATACTTGCTTAAAATAACACGCTCTCGGGTCGGAATCAATCTTTACGCTAATCTCGTTAACTCTAGGAAGGGGGTGAAGGACGGACGTATCGGGTTTTGCAAGAGCAAGTTTTTCGGGAGTTAAGATATAACTATCTTTTAATCTCTCGTACTCTGCCTTATCCGAAAAGCGTTCCCTTTGAATTCTCGTCATATAAAGCACGTCAAGTGTGGGAAGAGCCTTTTCAAGATTTGCAGTCTCTTCGTACTGCATATTTGATTTTTCAATGATTTCGTATTTTACGTAATCGGGAAG
Organism: Clostridia bacterium; assembly: GCA_045633305.1. Lineage (GTDB taxonomy): Bacteria > Bacillota > Clostridia > Christensenellales > RUG350 > RGIG2224. Next base: position 3,916 of record JAZQYG010000009.1, read on the forward strand.
TTTTAACTCATCTGGAGAAATCAAAACTATCTTTATATTCTCATAACGAGCAAGCGCGGTAATAAGCGAGTGTACCGTTCTTCCGTATTTTAAATCTCCGCAAAAACCTATCGTGAGGTTATTAAGTCTATTTTTTTCTCTAAAAATAGTTAATAAGTCCGTCAAGGTTTGAGTTGGATGACAATGTCCTCCGTCTCCTGCGTTGATTACGGGGATTCCTGCGTGACGGGACGCTACGTAGGGCGCGCCTTCTTTAGGTGAGCGCATAGCGATTATATCGGCGTAACAACCTATTACTCTTGCCGTATCCGCCATACTTTCTCCTTTTGAAGCAGAAGTACTACTCTCTTCGGCAAAACCTATTACGTTTCCACCAAGGTCAAGCATTGCGCTTTCAAAACTGAGTCTAGTTCTAGTTGACGGCTCAAAAAAGAGCGTTGCAAGTTTTTTATGCTTGCACTTTTCCCTATAATCGTCGGGGTTATCTATAATATCCGCCGCCGTTTTGATGATTTCATCTACCTCTTCTACAGTGAGGTCAATTATATCAATAACGCTTTTCATTTATTCTCCTTAATCCAAGATTCGTCTTGGGGATTGTTTCTAAAAGATATAAGTCTTGCTATATCTTCCTCTTTGATATATCCTTCTTCTGCTGCAGTTTGAGCAATTTGGTCAAAATCCGTGAGAGAAATATTCTTAACGTTTGCCTCTTCGAGTCTAACGAGTCCCTTCTTCATACCATAGGTAAATATGCTTACGATACCAAGAACTTCTGCTCCTGCCTCTCGTAGCACGTTAACTACTTCAATTACGCTTCCACCTGTTGAAATAAGGTCTTCTACAACTACTACCTTTTGACCTTTTTCAAGCCTACCTTCGATTTGGTTTTGTCTGCCGTGGTCTTTTGCACCAGAGCGAACGTATCCCATAGGAAGATTTAATATATGTCCAGTGATTGCAGCGTGCGCAATACCAGCAGTAGACGTACCCATAAGTACTTCTACGTCAGGATAATTTTCACGAATTAAAGCCGCTAAGCCCTCTTCTACGTC
>JAZQYG010000010.1:0-5689 GCA_045633305.1 Clostridia bacterium
GTGCGGAAAGATAGGTAATATCGAAAATGTTTTGCCTCGCAAAAACTCCTTGATAAGACCTTACGTTGCAAATATCGACATTGCTTTTATCGTGGTAGCAATCGAACCCGAACCCGATTTATTGCTCGTCGATAAACTAATCGTCTCTTGCTTTAATAGTGATATCAAGCCTATAATCGTAGTCAATAAGTGCGATATAAAAAGCGATACTTTATCTATGATAGAAAAAGATTACGGCGAACATTTCAAGATTTTGACCGTTAGCGCTATTAACAGTAGAGGAATAGACGAACTTGCTAAATTTTGCGAGGGTAAAACGGTTTGTTTTTGTGGTCAAAGCGCAGTTGGCAAAACTACTATTTTGAACGCTCTAACCGGTCTTAACGCAAAGACGGGCGGACTTAGCAAAATCAAACGTGGTAGAAATACCACCAGACACATAGAGGCATATGAGGTATGCGGAGGATTAGTAGTTGATACTTGCGGATTTTCCCTTCTTGACGTGGACGGAGTAAAAGCGGAAGAATTAGCCTTATATTATCCCGAGTTTGACGAGGGGAGGGCGAGTTGCAAGTTTTCGACCTGCACTCATATAAGCGAACCAGAGTGTCAGATAAAAAAAGAGGTTGAAAGTGGAAAAATTTCCATTTCAAGATACGATAGATACAAAGAACTATTTGAAGAAATTAAAAACGGGAGAAATAAAAATGAAAGAAATTAAAATTGCACCCAGTATTTTATCAGCGGATTTTTCAGCGATGGGACTTGCCGTTGAAGAACTTGAAAGAGCAGGCGCGGACTGGATTCATTGTGACGTAATGGACGGAGTTTTCGTACCGAATATATCTTTTGGTATTCCTATGATTAAAGATATAAGACCTCACACGAGTTTGACTCTCGACGTACATTTGATGATTGTTAAACCAGAAAAATACGTTGAACGATTTGCAGATGCCGGCGCTGATATGATTACTTTCCATCCCGAGGCGTCCGACGACCCGATAAAAACTATCGAACTTATTCACGCCAAAGGCAAAAAAGCGGGAATCGTAGTTAACCCAGAAATTCCCGTGAATACCGTATATAATTTGCTTCCTCACGTTGATATGATTTTACTTATGAGCGTTCATCCCGGCTTTGGAGGACAAAGTTTTATATCGAGCGTTTTGGATAAGGTAGAAGAAGTTAAAAACTATATCGACCAAAACGGCATTGATATCGATATTGAAATCGACGGCGGAATTAATCCTGAAACTGCAGAACTTTCTAAAAAGAGGGGAGCAAATATTTTAGTTGCGGGCAATACCGTTTTCAAGGCGCCCGACAAAAAAGAAATGATTAATATTTTGAGAAAACCTTTGTAACAAAAAACCTCCCGTCGAATATAATAGAGGGGAGGTAGTTATGAGAATTGTTTGTGTAAATCCGCCTACAATCGTAAAGGCCTTCCTTAAAGTGTTTTTTAGAAAAAAGAAAAGGAAGTAAATGCGGAAAAACTTAAAGGGACGATATACTCGTCCCTTTTCGTTTTTAATAGGTTAAAAGTTAAGATTAGTCGTTCTCAACTTTGTGCATGGTACGCAAACATCTCGTGCATACGTATGCATTAACGGGTTTACCGTCCTTAATCAATTTAACTTTTTGAACGTTAACGTTCCACGCTCTCGTAGATTTACGGTTGCTGTGGCTAACTTTATTGCCCGACATAGCGCGTTTTGCGCATATACTGCAAACTCTTGACATAAGATACACCTCCTATATTCATTAGAACACGAGTCATTTTATCATTAATCAAAAAATTTGGCAAGAGATTTTGCGTATATTGTTGCATTTTTTTTTAATATAGTTTAATATATATCCGTAGGAATACAATTTATTGAGGAGAGTTATGTCGGTAAATACTTCGAACATCTACGGAAAAATAGCCATAAGCGACGAAGTAATTGCTCAGGTCGCAGGTCACGCCGCGCTAGATTGCTACGGTGTCCACGAACTTGTTAGCCGTAAATTTACGGATGGTGTAGCAGAACTTTTCAATAAAAGCCCTTATGGAAAAGGGATTAAAGTTACTATAGTTAAAAACAAGATTTATATCAGTGTGTACGCGGTTCTCAAATATGGAGTATCGGTAGATGCTGTTTCAGACAGTCTGCGGAGTGCGGTAAAATATAAAGTCGAGCAATTTTCTGGAATGCTCGTTCGCGCCGTAAAAGTTCACATAGTTGGAATAAGACTCTGATAACGGTTCACGCTGAGGAGGATATATGATAAAAATAATTGACGGCGCAATGCTTCGCCGTATGATAAATTTCGGTTCAAGATATCTTGAAATTAATAAACAAATGGTGGACTCTTTGAACGTATTCCCCGTTCCCGACGGAGACACCGGCTCTAATATGTTCTTGACGATTGGCTCTGCAACCAGAGAAGTTGCTTCCGTTCAAGAAGACGATTTGCTCGATATTGCTTCCGCTCTTTCAAAGGGAGCGCTCAAGGGAGCAAGAGGAAATTCGGGCGTTATTCTTTCCCAGATTTTAAAAGGAATATATGCAGTCGTAAAAGATAATAAACCTTTCACGACCAAAGAATTTGCTAGAGCCTTAAAAGAAGGTACGGAAGTTGCTTATAACGCAGTTACTAAACCCAAAGAGGGCACTATACTTACCGTTATTCGAGTAATGGCGGAGCAAGCAGATTCTCTTGCATCGAAAAATAGCGATTTCGTTGATTTTATGCGCGCGGTTATTGCAAAAGGTGACCAAATTCTTGCAAAAACCCCCGAAATGCTCCCAGTTTTGAAAAAAGCAGGCGTAGTTGACGCGGGTGGAAAAGGATTACTTTGCATATTCAACGGTTATCTTGCAGCGCTCGAGGGCAAAGAACTCCCCGAGTACGACGAAAGCGCGGTTCAAGACAGTTCTATGGAAATGGGCTTTTCCGATGCTCCTGCAGACATTCACGACCTTGCTGATATTCAGTTTGGTTACTGTACCGAGTTTTTTGTGATAAACCTCAATCCCAAGACTACCGAGGCGGATATTGATTATTTCAGAGAAAAACTTCTCGATATAGGCGATAGCGTTATAGTTATAGGTGATTTGAGCCTTGTGAAAGTTCACGTACATACTAATAACCCCGGCAAAGCAATACAATACGCTTTAAAACTCGGCGAAGTTGACAAAGTTAAGATTGAAAATATGCGTCAACAAAACCGCGAACTTATGGCTCAACGCGAAGCGGAGTGCAAACCTCTTGGTATGATTTCCGTTTGCGCGGGTAAAGGTTTGGAGAGCATATTCAAGGATATTCTCGTAGATTACGTTATTGAGGGCGGTCAAACTATGAACCCCAGCGTAGAGGATATACTTTCTGCCGTATCAAAAGTTAACGCGAAGGAAGTTTTTATTTTCCCGAATAACAAGAATATTATCCTCGCTGCTGAACAAGCAAAGGAACTTACCGATAAACCTCTACATATTATTCCCACCAAAGACGTCGTTCAAGGATTATCCGCAGTACTTGCTTTTAACCCCGAAGAGTCGGTTGAGGCAAATATCGAAGCAATGACCGAGTCTTACCAGTGCGTAAAGAGCGCCCAAGTAACTTACGCCGTTCGTACCACTACTCTTGACGGATTTGATTTGCACGAAGGTGACGTTATCGGAATTTATAACGGTGCAATAAGTGGAAAAGGTGACAAAGTTGATTCCGTAGTCGAGGACGTTTTGGAAAAAATGGTTGACGAGGATAGCGCGATAATTACCCTGTATTTTGGTGAAAACGTTACCAAAGAAGAGAGCGAAGCCTTAGTGGAAAAATTGAGCGCAAAGTATCCCGACTTAGACGTATCTTGTTACGAAGGTAATCAGCCTCACTATTACTACATAATGAGCGTAGAATAATTTGCAAATTTGGCGGTGAAGAAATTCACCGCTTTTTTTATTAAAAATTTTTTAAAAAATACGATATTTGCCTATCTTTTTTAATTTTTTGTGACAAAAAAATAAAAAAAATAAAAAATGTCACACAAACTTGAAATCCTAAAATAGTCGTGCTATTATATGGGTGCGTGCAAGTTGCGCCCATTGCGAATAATTTAGGAGGATTCAATGAGTTACAGATTGCTTAAAACGTCGGAGCGTGAGCCCGACGTTTTTTATGCGGGTTACTTTGATTATACGGCAAAAGGTTTGGACGGCGTTATAGCGGGCATTTTTGATGAGGTTGAAGTTTCTTCGCAAAAAGATATGCTTATTCTCGGTCGTGGTAAACTCCTTGTTTCGGGTTACTCCGTGCTTTTTGAAGGGAAAGAAGTAGTCGGTGTTCCAAGAGATTTTATCGACGGAGAATATATGCTCGTCGGAGTTTTGAACGTGTCTGGTAGACGCGCACAATCTTTTTATCTAGCATTGAGAGACAAAGGCGAAGTTCAACAGTCTGACGTTTTGAAGGAAGGCGAGGGAGTTTACGAAATAAAAATTGCAGAATTTATTCTCAGTCAGGGACAAATATCAAACGTAATTTCATGTCTTCAAAGAATAGTAAGCGCCGAGCAAGAAAAGGTAGAAATCGAAGGCGATATATCCGCAGTAAACGCTCTCGCAGAGCAAAACACGGCTAAAATTGCTACCCTTGACGAAAAAGTCGATAGCCTTGCTTTAAATAGTGAAAAAAGTTTTGCAAAGGCTCTTGACGGCTCGGCAAGCGGAAAAATCTTTTTGACGGATAGCCAAGATGGTTATTTTAGTGAGTTTGAAATACTGGGAAAAGGAATCGTTCAAGGTTCAACTATCTCAACGGTGGGCTCTTCTATTCCTATTTGTGTGAGAGGAAAGAATATCTTTAATTATAAAGCGTACGCTTTTAGCGGGAATATTCCGGACAATAGAGATATGGTTTATTATGAAAATCTTTCTCGCAAGCAAAAGACGGAGGATGGAAAGTATATAGTTTGTGGGAATAGGACTAATCCCGGCGTTTCTTCAGATAATGCGAACGGACTTTTCCAAATTCGTATAAATACTCTTAACGGTTATTACAAACATAATATAAGTTTTGACGTAACGCTTAACGAAGAGTGGAAAGAAGGAAACGTTGATAGCATGTTTAGTTTTGCTTTCACTCACGGAGGAGTCAAAGTCGAACCTACCGAACATGCTCTCGTTTTGGGTGAAAAGAAACATTTTTCTTTTAACGTTACCACTCAAATGGGTATGGCGCTTTTTGATATTAATCTTTTTGGACTTGGAGTTACTATAGAAAGAATACAAATCGAGCGCGCAAATGCTGAAAGCGAATACGTTGATGGAGAAGGGCAAAACGTCACCTTCAAAATTCAGGACAAATCGGGCAAAAAATATAGTATTGCAAGCGTAGGAAACGTAAGCGACGTAGTTACTATGAAAGACGGAAAGCCTGTGCTTATCAAAAAAGTTGGATATTCAACGACTAGCGTAACAGACGCGCTTGAAGGGGCGGAATATCTTTCCACAATTTCAAACGGGATAAGCCAAGACGGTACGATTGAAACTATCGAAGGTGAAAAGATACTTTACGTTTTGAAAACTCCGCAAGTGATAGAACTTGACGAAAAGTCAGTTCAAATAGATAAGATAAAAACTTATACTGGAGTAACCGAAATAACTACTTTGACTTCGGTTTTGCCAAATTTTTACGTAAAATATGGAAG
>JAZQYG010000011.1:0-15661 GCA_045633305.1 Clostridia bacterium
GTTCTTTTGCAAGTTTCATAATGCCGTCCATATCACAGGGATATCCGCCGATATGTACAGGAACTATCATTTTGGTTTTAGACGTAATTTTTCTTGCTAGGTCCGCGGTGTCCATATTACCGTGGTCGTCGATATCTGCAAATACGAGTTTAGCGCCTACTGCAAGAGGATATGCAATAGTTGCAATAAAGGTAATTGCAGGAACGATTACTTCGTCACCGGGCTGTAAGTTTGCATATTTATATGCAATTTCAAAACCAGCAGTTGCATTTGCTACGAATACGGTTGCAGCGCCTCCTAAAACCTCGCTTGCTTTTTCTTCTGCACTTTCAACGTGTGAACCAAGAGAAAGTTTACCAGGGGCTTTTGATACTTTGGAGAGTTTATTTACTTGCTCTTTAATTGCGCTAATAATCTCGTCGTATTCTTTGCCTTCGCCTTGCATCATGAACTTGATGACTTCCATCATGTCGTTAGAATTGTAGTTTTCTCCTACTGCGGGCCAAGGTACGTTACAGTCACCTGTATTGTATCTGAAATCTGTGCTTTTTGCCATATTTTATTCTCCTTTTTTAAGCCGATAGGCTTTTATTTTTTGTTTATGGTGAGTATCCTCTCCCTCCATGAGAATAAACTATCACATTACTAATTTTAATTTTTGCACTTTCCCCTATAAATGCAATTTTTTACGAATTTCATATAATTCTAATCTTTAAAAACTTCTTTTACCGCCTCTAAATAACCGTATCCGTAGATATCGTCGGGTTCAAGATAACTAGTTTCAGTCCACTCGTTCCAACTGTTGATTGTAACGAGCCCGGGATTGATATTGTTTTCGTCAAGGAACTTTTTGGCCTCGATAAGCGCCTTCTTGAATTCTTCTGGCGTATTATTTTTGCATATCGTAGGCATAAGTTTACGCGTTCTTGGGTTATTGTCCCAACCGACAGAAACGTGCGGGAAATACGTAAAAGGCAAAGCTTTTTTCTCTTTATTCCACTCTTTTACCGCGTCAAGAACGACCTCGCTATATTCTCTATTCATATTTGTTATAGCAAGAAATTGATAATGCGTTGCGCTATCAAAACGAATCTTTTTGAATATTTTATCAAATTCATACTCTATACCGCCGAACATACTTATTCCCGAATAATCTTCCATACAACCAACTAAGTTAAGTTGAAGGTGAAGGTCGGGAAAACCTGCTTTTTTGGTTTCTTCTCTAAAATACTCAATAGCGTCCGCAGCCTCGTCTACTCCACCTATTCCTTTTATGAAATTTTGAAAATAGTGAATATTAAATACGGGGCAACCGTCGATTTTATAATAGTTATCGCATTTAAAATATTTATTTATAACTCTATCAACGATAACCTCGAATTCTTTTCTGTCAACCGTTGCAAGCCACATAATTTGTTCGGGGTCATCAGAGAGTCTTTTATCCCAAAAAGAAGAGCCGTCGTGATTACACCAACTGATATAGAATTTCATTTTGTTACGGTTTTTTGCTTTCAAAAAGCCGTTGTCTAAGCATTGCTCCAAAAATGGTCTTCTATCATACCAGTACCAGTCGTAAATAAATACGTTTACGCCGTGACGAGAAGCCTCCTCTATTTCCATTTCCATAACCGCTGGGTCCGCTTCGTTTACGTAGCCCCAGAGCGGTTTACGGGGCCAAGTGTGACCTTCAAATTTTGCCGTTGCGCTTTTTACCGTTTCCCACTCTCCTATTTTTTGTGGCCAAAAAGTATGCGCTCTAGCCTCGTCACCCGTATAAGCGGGCCAAACGTATGCTGCAATATCGTAATTCTTTTTCATTACAGTATCCCTATCCTTTAAATTCGGGTATATAGTAGTCGTCTATCTTTTCCCAGTAAATTTCTTTTACTTCGATATCTTTGATTTTAAGTATGGTACAAAAAGGTGAAAAGCCTATATGACCACTCGTTAAATAATCGTCGGCGTACTCCACGTACTCTGCCACGAGTTCGTCGTCTATCGTCATAAAAATATGTCCGTCAATTGCTCCGCAAGTGAGTCTAATCTCTTTGCCAGGCGTATATTTGTACGCGCCAGTGACTGAACGGAAAGCAAGTCCTCCGCCTTTTACGTTACGCTCGAGGCCCGCTTTATTATCGTACCAACCGCCTACTCCGCAAACGTAAGAATCTCCTAGGTCGTCTCTATCCTCGTCCCAGTTTGCGCAAAATACTGCGTTTACGTCACGAGTTGCAGGAAGAACGCTTGATGCGGTGAAGGAAATCATAACGGGTTTCTTGAATACCTCTTTTGTATAGAGTATTCCGCCTTTGTTTCCATTTTCTTTACCAACGAGATAGCCGTCTTCAAGTTTCCACTCGCCAGCTTTTTGTTCAAAAAGGTCAAGCCAATTTTCTCCGTTTTTGCAACTGATAAGCGTTTTGCACTTATCTAAGATAATTCTTTTTCTAATGAGTCTTATATCTTTCATTTTGCGCTTGAAAATTCTTTAACGAACCTCACATTTTTCACTATTTAAAAATGCTTTTTTATCGAAATCAAACATTACTATTTCTCTCTTTCCACTGTGATACGAGTCAAAAGATACTTTAGTGCCGTCGTGATTAAATCTATTGTGAAGGTCGCATCTAATATCCGTAGTGCAAACTGGCTCGGAATATATCTTTAATATTTGAGTGCTCTTTTTGGTTTCAAAATCGTACATCACTAAGTGTCTCATATTTCCACAATCGGGATATCCGTCACCGATAAAACAAGTTCTATCGGGAGAATAGAAACAGTGAATATCGTCGTAATCGCAAAGACCGTCGTTAAGCATAGTACGCTCACCCGTTTTGTCGTTCATAAAGTATATTCCCCAAGTAGGAAGACCGGAATAAATCATAATATTATCGTCGTCTTTCCAGTGATAGTGGGAGTTACACTCGTAGTTCGTGAGGTTGCGAATATTTCCGCCCTCTCTATCCGCCGTTGCTAGTACCGTACCCCAAATTTTACCTTCTTCAGGGAAGTTTCTAAGCAAGAACAAAAATCTTGATGCAGAAGGATTGAAGGTAATATGGTTAACCACGAGTTTCATGTCGCAACAAGGTTTTTCAGGGAAAGCCTTTGCAAGTTCTTTGTAATTAATTATAAGTTTACTAGTGTTATTTTCAATATCAACGAGGAAAATTCCGTCTTCTTCTGGAGCGTTAACGTTAAAATAAGGGTCGACTTCGTTGCAATATCCATAGCCGGGACGAAAATCGTATACTCTTAAAAAGTTGATAGATAGTCCCCATTTACGGTCTGCTGATAAATGCGCAAGCGGAGCGCAAATAATGCGTTCTTTTCCAGTATTAATATTTTTGATAACGCTAATAAATTTACCGTCCCTGTAGTCGTTAAATATAACGCTTTCTTCATCAAACCACTGGGTAAGCGCGCCTTGTTGGAAATTCCAAGCGTGAGTTTCAGCAACTTTGTGGAAGGTCTTGTCTTTGATAGTTATATAACCGATTTCGCAAATATCGTCGGCAGTTTGTAGTCTATCGGCAAAGGATACTCTATGAGTTAAATGCTTTTCGCCAGATTTATCGAAAGGCATCAAATCGTAATAGCCATAAAAATAATGATATCCATCGTCCGGGGTGATTACTTTTAGTTCAGTTTTGGTTTGATATTTCATAACTACTCCTTTTTAAAACGGCTTTGCCAAAAAATAGGCAAAGCCTTAATCGTTTTATTTTCTAGTAAATTCGTATTTATACAAATTAGTATTTTTTAAACTCTCGATAATTAAATATGCCGAGTAAGACGCAAAACCGTGATTCATACTGTTTTTAACGGTATCGTATTCCCAAAGAGTAGAGGTCTTTTCCGCCATATGGGTGAAATACTTCTCACAATCGTCAAGAACTTTTTCATATTCTCCAACTTTAAATAGGTACATAAGTCTCAAGAAATTGCCTATAAATGCGTTTGACCTATAAACGAGAGGATATACCTTGCTATCGTCACGATATCTACCGAAACAATCAATCATTTTGCGTGAAAACTCGCCGAATCCTTCCCCTTTTGCTACGTCGAAAAAGAGGGCGTAATACTGACAAGTTTCCGAAGTATTACCCGTTCTAACCAGTCTACCTTCTTTGTCTCTTATTGCGTTATCTTCAAAGAACTCACCGTTAAAAGATTGTTCTTTTATAAGTTCAAGATTATTTTCCGCTTTTTGAGTAAGTACGCTATCGCCGTAAAGTTCTCCAACTGCTTTGAGCGCGGAGGTGTAGAGCATATTCGTGGGATAATTGATACCCGAAGTGAATTCGTTAGCCTTACTCCACTCTACGAAAACCCAACTTTTGAGGTCTTCGAGTAATCCTTCGCTGTTTTCAAATTGAGCAAAGTAATTCACGAGTCCGTAAACTTTGTCTTTGACTTTATCCAAAAACTCTTTGTCTCCACTTCTCTTATAATACTCTTTGACTTCTAATATAAACCAAAGCGACCAGTTAGGAATAAACTTACCACTGGGAACACGAGAGGGGAAACACATAGGTATCATACCTTTGGGGAATTTTTGAAGTGAAATTCCGTCTGCGTAAACGTAGTTTTCAAGATGATTTTTTTCAACTTTGTTATTGCCGAAAAGATAACTCTCCGCTTTGCCTATAAAATAAGAATCGCAAAGCCAACCCGCTCTTTCTCTACCCGGGCAATCCATAGGAATATCAACCGTATTTTGTCCCAAAGTGTTAATTGCGGCTTGAACGATTTTTTCAAAGTTTTTGTTTTGGCACGTAAACTTGATTTTGTCTACCCCAACGTTCTCAACTGCTTTTATGTAAAAATCGTTTATTTTTACTTTACCTGAAAGTAAATTGATTCTCGCGTATTTACCACAATATGGTTCAAAAGAAGTTAAATTATAATGTCCTTTTTTGAGTTTCCATTTGATTATGTCGCAACAAGTGTTACGTGAAAAATCCATATCGTATCCAAGACCGTTCTTTTCTGCGTGCTCGGACCACGAAAGATAGATTTCCGCATCTTCTTGTACTTCTACCTCTAAGGCAAAAATACCAGTTACGATTCTATTAAAGTCATAGGTAAAATATTCTTTTTCTGAAAGAGTATCTGAGTTGATATCTTTTGCTCTATATACAAATTCACTGACGGTATCGCTTACGAATTCTTCTATTTCAGACCTGTCGTACGCGTAGTTCATATTAAGGTCGTGCGTCATTTGAACTTCTTCTAGCCAGTGAGTTTTCTTTTTGTCAATTTTAAAAGTTCCGCTTTCAACTTTTTCACAAGAAAGTCGTTTGTAGGTAAGATAGTCGACGTTTCTATCAAGTATGATAGGACAGTCAACTTCTATTGTGTCTGCTTTTGTGAAATCTTTTTGACCAAGTCTTATTGCTTTGCGGTCAAAATCCATTACGTAATTTTCGGAAAATCCTCTTTGGAAGGAATATTTTTGCACCTTTTGTATATAGTCGTCCATATTGAAACACTCAAACGAGTCGGTGTCTAAAACAACTACACCGCCCTTGAATATTTCCGCGCCAAAAACAGGCGTTCCCGAGTCAATACTATAACTGGGAATATTGTGACAACATACCTCAACCGTGATATAAAAATCCTTATAAGAGGACAAATCGTAAACGTCACGTCTTGCATAACCTAACGCGGTACGCGCAGGACCGTAGCCTAAAAAGGTATCGTTTACGTAAATATTATAAAAGTCAAGCGCAATAAGTTCGATTTTATCTGCCGACTCGCATTTCGTACGAAATATAAGTCGGGTATTAAATTCATTTAGTCCTTTTTTTGTCCAAATTGTTTTCATGAATTCTCTCTTTTAATTTTATTCGTATCGGCACGAACGAATTTCATCCGTGCCGATAACAATTTAGTTAAGCAATACGATTCCAAATATCGTATTTATTTGCAAGAGCGCCTTGCGCTGCAAGTAACTCTGCTTTTGTTCCATAAACAGCAGTGTTAGTAGTAGCAAAAGTGTATTTTTCAAGTCCAGAAATACCTACTTGAGTAATTCTCGGGTCGTCAATGTTAATGAACAATCTCCTATCATTGAACGCGTAATTATTCGTGTCTGATTGAGTTATAACGAAGCAATCGGTAATAGTTTCACTGGACTGCGTATCATTTATACCTGCAATAGCACCAACACCAAAACCATAGTTTAAAAATGCAGTTTTTGCATAAGTTGCTTTAACTACGCAACCTTTAATTTCGTTTTTCGGTCCTGTTGCAGAGTTGCCTTTAATCTTTCCTACTAATACACCGTTGGGGCAAGAAGGATGCCAAGTTCCATAAGGAGCAACGGTTTCAACGTAAACGTTTTCAATCGTAGTTCCACTCATTTCACCTATAAGCGCCGTTCTAAATGAATACGCGTTGCTATAATTTGCAATATCTATACCCGTAGTTGCAAAATCAGTTTCAGCAAGATTCGGGTTAGTTGCAACGTTATACATATAAGGATTAGCGGCCGCTTGAGCGGGAGTCTCAAAGGTTAAGTTCAAAAATGCAATATTTTTGAGAGAACTTCCAGCCCACATTCTTCCTATAAATCCATTATAACCAACAACTTTATTAGTACCCATATTTCCAACTATCGTGCCACAAGGAATTATTGCGTTTTTAATAGCGTGACCGTCGCCGTCAAGCGTAGCGTAAAATGCACCGTTTGTGATTTTGCCTTGAGGGTCTTTGTGGTCTGCACCAAGTAAGTTCATCCTTGAACCATAGATGCCGAATTTAAAATCAGCCAAGCCTGGTCTTGGAGCACTATCACCCCAACCTGAAATTTCAATAGCGATAGGAGCAAGATACCTTTCGTGCCAATTTTCCGACATATAATCAATATCGTTAGACAAAATGTAAATTTTGCCTGCGTGCCATATAGTATTATCACCGTCTCTTTGTCCAAAAGCAAGTGCGTCTAAGTCTGCTTTAGATGATACAGGGATACCTACAACTACGTTACTGATTGCCTGACCACCCATGATTTTTGCAAAAACCTTAGTAGAACCAAGTTTAACAGCAGACAAAGTTTTTTGATTTAGAGACACAACTTTTTGGTCATCTACACTCCAAGAAACGTACTTATCTGCGATTTGGAATTTTTCACCTGCATACGCAAAGAAAAGTTTGAGTTCAACGTTAACTTTAATATCGTTATCATTGCCGGCAACGGTTTTATCAAATAATACTTTAATATCTTTGCCATTGTCTATCATTAAATTCGACGCGCTCAAAATAGCTGAATTACTTTTTGCATAATTCGTTCCATTTGTTGGTAGCGCTTGAATTCTTACTTGAAGAGGATTGTATTCATCCGTTATAGCATAAGAAGTTTGGGTGGTTTCAGTCCAGTCCGTGCCGTTATTTAAACTTACTCTATAACTACCAGCGTTTGCAACTGCGTTCCAACTAAGTTCAGTAGCATTTGCTTTAGTGATGGTAGGTACGCTTAGATATTGAACCGAGGTTTCGTATACGTTAACAACGTAGGTCGCCTCAAATCCACCGATTTTAAACGTAATGGTAGATGCGCCGACTGCTTTTGCTTTTACCTTAACTCCGTCAACTGCAGGTTCAATTTCTACGGATTCACCAGTCATAGCAAACGTAGGTTTTTCATTTACCAAAGTATCATTTTTATATACGCTAACGTTCAAATCATAAGAACCGCCAAGGTATAAAACGCTTTCGTACGAATTAAGAACGATACGATAACTGGTATTATCAACAACAGGAGGAGCAACGTAAGTGCTTGCAACTACGGTAACGGTTATTTCGTAAACGGTAACTTCGCCTCTTTTAGCAGTTATTACGCTAGTTCCTTCTTTTACTGCGGTTATTATACCTTTACTTGACACCGTTGCAACGGTTTCGTCGCTAGAAGAATACACGTATTCAGACCAAGTACCTTCGTTTGCTTGAGCAAAATAGGAGTCGCCTACCTCTAATGTGATATTCTCTTTGTGAAAATCGTCCTTAGGGGGCTCACCACATGCAACCGCAAAAAGGAGCATAACGGTTATAATAGAAAATATAAATGCAAATTTTATAAACTTTTTCATATTTGCCTCCTTAGTGCGAGTAACGAGTTATACCAAGATACTTACAAGAAGCCTCGTAATCTTCCTTCATACGTGCGTATTCATCTGGTCCAAAAGAAGTTTCATAGTTATTTATGAAGAAGTGAGTAATGAATATTTCATCGTTTCTAATTCTCCAATAAATCTTTTCCTTCATTTCGTCTGAGTATGATGCGTTCTCATTAGCCTCGTAGGCTTTATCCACGCTCTCTTGATATTCAAACAATAAGTCTACGGGCCAGAAAGACGGGTCTTTATATCTACCACCGATATTATTAAATCCGTAACAGCCTTTTGAATTCAAGGTTACAGAAATTTCTGCAAAGTTTTGTCTTATGCCTTCGTAAAATTCCTTCATGTAGACCGCAGAATCCTTGAAATAGTTCTCGTAGAAATTGTCAATGAGTACACGAATATCAAGGTCGGGATTCCACATAAGTTTAGAACGAAGATAAACCTTGAGGGGAACAAATGGTCCGTTTGAGTTAAAAAGTATCGCCGTATCGTATATTCCGTAAAGGTCTTCGTCTCCGTAGAACTTATAACTATCTTTGTACATACCTACGTCGTTGAAGAAGAACATATAATCGTAAAACTCTGCGGTATAACCGTACAAGAATACTTTTGCCCCCTCTCCTACTACGTATTTCCATTTTTTAAGTTCTTCCGCAAATCCACCACGGGAGTTAACTTCACAATTCGGGTCGTTGATTCCGTGCGCATAGCATGCGGCAATCGGACAGTATTTCATAGTAACGCCGGGTTTTGCCATAGCGTCGGGATGACAATAATACGTGCCGTCAGCGTTTACCGTAACGGGAGCTTTTTGATAAGCGTTATAAGCAAGTCCGTTAATGATAAGGTCTCTTTGAATTCCTTTTTCTGCAAGAGCAGTATCTATTGCCGCTTTAACTCTATTAAGCCAATTTACGTAAAGTCCACCTATACCGCCAAGTTTTGCGCAGTTTGCTTGGCAGTCAGTACATTCACAACAGTTGTTATCGTCTGCGTGACCAAGTTCCAAGAATCTTGCAGTAGGTCTTGCTATTATAGCTTGAATAAGACCGCGGATAGGATGATTAACCATTTCGTTGATAGGCTCGTCTTTGCTCATACAAATGTGGAACATTTTATCGTCTTTCGAGGAAAACCACTCGGGATGTTCAGGATACCAAGAAGGTTTGATAAAACCAGCAATCGAGTGTGCGCTAGTTACGTAGTCTTTACCATAAACCGAAGTACCAGACTGAACGGGAGAAAGAAGTCTCATCCTTTTGATATTGTTATCCATTGCATATCCCCAACCAGGGTTTCTCCAGTCGATAGCAGCGGTATCTACGAAGTTATTGAATTTTACCAACTCAACGCTTGAAACTTTGTCAATATAAATTTCGTCTAACGCATAAACTTCGAAGTTAACTTCTTGAGAAAGGAATTCGTATACGCTGTAGAGTGTACCTTCCGAAGTTGCGCCCTTTAATATAACGTTGTTACCTTTTTGATGAATTATATATCCGCTATCACCAAGAACGTCGTAAGTAGCCACAACGTCTTTTGAGTACTTAGTGTCACCCAAGAGTATTGCTTTGGTGTCGTCAGTCACGGTAACTTCGGAATCTTTTGCAATCTTGAAGTCTACTCCAGTTGCCTCGTATAAAAAGTCGCGAAGTTCATAACTTGCGTCTTTTTCAATACTATTGGCATTTTCAGAAATTACGATAACGTAATCCGTAGTTCTATCTTTTACAAGCATCAAAACATTGCCACTTTCATCTGTCGCGTATTCTTTATCTTGGTGATTTGAATCAACTACGATTTCTGGTGAACATCCGTCACAACCGATAAAAAGCATAACGAGTGCCATCAAAAGGGCTATGATATAAATCGATTTTTTCATCTATTAACCCTCCTTTGCTACAACGTGTATGGTATACGATACCACCGTTCTATTGTAGTATTTGTCTCTTGCATAGTAATTGATGATATAAATTCCTTCTTTTTCAAAGGTGTATTTATCGCCTTCTTTTACTACGATTTGGCTCAAAGAGGGCGTCTCAACGTATATGGTGAGTACACACTCGGTATCTGAGTCGTCAGTAACAGTTGCTCCACTTATAGTTAACTCGTCACCTACGTTATATACGGACTTGGGCGCCGTTGCTACCGTAAGGGTAGGAGCATTTTCTTCTTGAACGAATATAAAGAAGGACTTATTAGGTAAACGTTTACCAGCAGTATCAATTGCCGTATATCTAATCGTATACTTACCTATTTGGTCAGGAGTGAACACGTATTCACTAGCAATACTACCAGTGTAAATCGTGTTATTCTTAGGTCCTATCAAAGTCATAGTTACACTTTGTACTTCACTCAAAACGTCGTATCCGATTGCCGAACTAATCGTTTGGGTAACGCCTACGTTAGTGTAGGTACTAGTGGACATAGTCTTTGAATAAATCAACTGAGGCGCAACGTTATCTTTATTAACTTTAGAATTAAACGGTTGCATAGAAATCTCGCTAAGTTTTACGCTAGTTTGAGCCGTTACACCCGAAAGAGCAACTCTCATATAAACGTATCCGCTAGAGAATCCGTTATACGTCATACCGTTATAGTATGCGTCCGGAGTACAAAGAACCTCACCTTTAGCGTCGGAGAAAGTATTTCTAAGTTTGTTATAACTTATAGCAAAAAGCGAAGTTGAAGTACCGTTGAACGAACCGTTGATTTTGCCTATCATCTCATCATTAAGGAAGAATTGCGCATAAACGATAGGATTACCCTTGGAGTCGTTTTTGATAATCTTAACGATAGAAAGTTTAAGTTGTTCAGCGGGGTTAACGCTATCGGTTAGATATATATCAATAGAATCAAAGCAGTTTTCTGCAAGTTTTTCGCTAACGTTCATAACAACGTTAAACAAATCTACTGAAATCTTATTGATAAAACTGAAAGACGCATTGTTCGTCGAGGTAGTAAATATTAGATAGTTTTTGTCAACGCTGGTGGTAAAGTCGGGAATACTATCATTGTTAACGTCACTAATTTCAAAGAATTTACCAAGGTAAGCGTTTGCTTGTGATGCAATAAATTCTTCTCCTGTTCCACCCGTCGGGATACCTTCAGTTAAATCAACTGCTTTTACAGAATAAGATTTTTCAACGTATTTAGTAGCGTCATCTGCAAGAGAAGCACGATAAACTACGGTAAAGTCACCGTTAACAGTATAAGCCTTACCAGTGTAGTCTACTCCACCTACGAAGGTTTGTACGTTAACTGCTTTTTCTCCCTCGGGACTTATAAATTGCGTTTGCGCCATCGGGAAAGTAAATGCGCGACCTTTTATAATAGAAGTAGGCATGCTAACGTCAAAAAGTCTAGGAACAGTGTCGTAACTTACGTTAACAACGTGTTCTAAAGCAAAACTCGTGCCAAGTGAATCGCTTGCCGTATAGGTAAGTCTGTATTCACCGGGAAGGTCGGTAACGAAATATCTTACTTGACTGCCTAAAATATCTTTTTGAGTCCAAGTAGCCGAAGGAGTTGCTCTATATTCGAGTTTTATATCCTTAGACCAAATACCTATACCGTTTTCACTAACGGCATCATACACGGTAACGGCGTCGCCTATACCGGATTCGGTAACTTGCGTAGTCTCGTCAATTAAATAGAAATTAGGAACGTCCCCTGCTTGATAAGCAGATAACGCGTTAATTACTAATTCTTTAGTTTGAGAGCCGTATGCGCTAGAAACTTCGTATTCTATATAATACGTGCCTACTCTATCGGTCTTAAATTTGCCGTTATGAATAGCAACGTTTTCTTTGTTGTTACCATAGAATACTCTTGTTTGTACGCTAGGAAGAATACCACCCTTGGTGTGATATGCAACGCAATCAAACACTGGATAAGTGTTGTTTGGACCTGCGACTGCATATGGAAGATTATCAACGTCGTAAAGGTCGCCGTCACCATTAAGGTCTCCAGTTATAGGAGAGATAACTATTTCATCTTCAGGAGAGGTAGACATTTTGTGACCGCCAACACCGAGAATCATAAACGAACACTCTTTTGCAAGCATATTTTTGACGGTGATTTCAAGATAAACTTCACCAGTGGTGAATCCAAACCACTCGTTACCAAGTCCAACTACGGTAGAATCTTGGAATTTATCAAAAGTAACCGAAGTTTGGTGGTCTGCAGTTCTAGGATAACCTACGCACTCAAGAGTTTCGTTATCAAAATAAAGTTTAAGTGAGTCAGACCAAGAAGAACCGTTCTGTCCGTAGAAAGAAAGTTCCATATTTGCGCCTGCGCCACTCAAAGAGAGGTTGTCGTAACCTCTTGAATCGAATTTGTCAGATGCCGTAACTCCCAAGAAAGACTGGTGAGGTTGAGAGAATTTCATATCACCTGCCGTTATATCGTAACGAAGGAAGTTATTCGGGTCGTGAATATCTGTAAGTTTAATCTCAAGCGAGTCAAACTCTTTTGTAGAATTATCTTCAGGAGTAATCAAAAGTTCGATAAACTCGTTTTCTCTAGGAACGCCTTGGGGGTGAGCGCGGTCACGAATACCGTCGTTATTGAAATCCCACTCGCGACCTTGATACCAGTACATTTGTTCAACGGAAAAACCTACTTTTGTAAGGTCTATAACGCCGTTGTAATTAATAACTGCATCATTTTCGGTAGCGGTGAATTTTATGCCTTCACGAGTTCCGGAATATTTTTCACCCATATACGAAGGGATGCTCGTTTCAACTACGTTTTTAACGTTGTCACCGTAAGAAAACAAACTTGAAAAAGAATCTTCTACGGTAAACTCAAAATCTTTTTGATAGTTAGCATTTCCGTCTGTAGCCGTGTAAATAAGTTTGTAACTACCTATCGTGTCAAGCGTAGCGCGAGGGTCCGTGGTCGCTCTTCCATCGGGATAAATAACCTTATGGCTAGCAACGTAGTCAGTTGCGCCAACGGTTAATTTAGCCGTCGGAATTTGAAGTTTAGTGCCTCTTGCGTAACTATTGAGGATATTTCCGTCAACAACTATCTCGTTGCCGGTAGCAAGAGCAATACCTGCGCATACAACAACGAAAATCAAACAAAAAGCAACTGCTATTGTTATTATGCTTTTTCTTTTATTTGTCATAAAGTTCTCCTAAATTAGCCTTTAAGTCCGCCGAGTGAGATATTACTCATAAGTTTCTTTCTGAAACAGAAGAAAAGAACAAGTATCGGGGATGCAGCCAAGAATACTATAGCAAGTCTCATAGAGTTATTAACTCCTTGTTCTACGTAACCAGTACCACCACCGTTACTAAGGAATCTCTGAATACCAAAGGAAAGAACGGGGTGAGAAGGCAAGTAATACAAAGAAACGGTAAAATCGTTCCAAAATCCTATAAACTGCAAAAGTCCAACTGCAAAGAGGGAAGACTTAACGAGAGGTACTACTATTCTAAAATAAACGCTCCACTGTCCTGCTCCGTCAATGTAGGCAGCCTCGGAATAAGTATTCGATACGCCTTTGAACGCTCCGTAGAATATGAGGAAGTTCATATTACAAAAGCCTGCGTGCTGAATTATCAAACCAGGAATACTATCGTAAAATCCTATTGTTTTGGACATTTGAATAGCAGAAGGCAACGAGCCTACAATAGGAAGAATAACTACTACGATAACTATGGCGTAAATAATTTTACAAATCTTGTACTTGCCGTATTTTGCGCAACAGTATGCAACGAGTGAAGTTACAAAAATTGACGCAAGCACGGTACCTACGGCGTAAAATACCGAGTTAAAGAGCATATCTTCAATGTAATAAGGTATACCGCTAACTTTTATGCTAAAGTTATTGAAGGCAACTTCAAAGTTGGTAAATACAATCTCTTTAGGTAAACCTATCGGGTTTGTGAGCATATCTACGTCGCTTTTGAAAGCAGACATAAAAGCCCAACCAATTATAAATAGGTAAATTGCAACTATTATTCCCAAAAAGGTAGAAGAAATTATTGCAAAGATAATATTCGACCTTTTTACCTTCATAGGTTTATTTTTCTTCTTTTCGGGAGAAGGAGTTTGTTGGTTTTTAATTTCTTGTACGTTTTCCATAATTAATCCTCCCTCGGTCCGTATTTTTCAAGTAAATACTTGACGCTAAATACTATCGGCATAGTAATTAAAGTAAACAAGAGTCCCATTGCAGCCGCTTCAGGGAAAGCGTTGAGGTTTGTCTCGGATTTAACCATAATATAGATTTGATATCCAAGCGTTTTAGCAACGGCAGGCGCGCTCGTACCATAGTAAGTAAGCAACAAACCATAGTTAACGAAAATCTGCGCGAATCCTACTACTATAAGTGATACGATAGTAGGCCAAACTGCAGGGATAACTATATGTATGAATTCTTGGAAAGCGTTTACGCCTTCGATTTTGCCATACTCGACTAGACCCGGTCTAATAGAGCCCATTGCGCCCATAAAGTAAATCATGGTTATACCAAAGGACAACAATCTATCATAAAATAATAAGGTCCAGAAAGCCGAATTGTCACTAACGAGAAGTAAGCCAAGAGACTCGTTGATTGCCGGCAAAAGGTCTCCTACCATGATTTCTAAAATCATAACGAATATAACTGAAGAAAGCATACTAGGAAGGAAAAGTATAGTGGAGAAAAATCCGCTACAATAAACCTTTTTCCATACCGAATACGCTATAAGCATACCGAGAAGTATAGTCATAGGAGATGAGAAAAACCACATTATAAGTGAGTTTTTGAGCATCTGCAAATAATCGGGGTTAGTCACAAATAGGTTAATAATCTTGCCAAAATTATCAAAGCCTGCAAATACGTACTCGTTTGCGCCAACGTACTTTTTTAAAGAAAGAAGTATAGAGTTAGCGTTAACACCTATATACATTACTGCAAAGTGCGCAATAGGAAAGGCAAGAGCCACACACAAGAAAAGAATTTCTTGTGTGCGTCTAGTCATACCTTTTTTAGTTTTAGTCTTAACTTTTTCCATTTTTTACTCCAAAGTAAGAAAGATTTAACTTGCTATTATAGCAGACCATTTTGCTTGGTCATAATAAGTGCTACATCCATCGAAGTATTCTTGTACGTCGAGAGCTGCGTTATTCATAAATAATTGATAAGGTCTACGCTCTGGACCAACGGTATAACCGTCGCCTGCTACGTCACCTACTGCATATGCTTTGGTCATAAACTGCCAAGAATAAGCTTGGTCTAAGCCTTGCTTTGGCATAAAGTCGTTAAGAAGAGGGCTATAAGGAACGAATTCTACGTTAGGGTCTTGAGTGAGTTCGTAGAGTGAACGACCGTAAGAAGTAGCGAGAGCAAGTTCCTCTTCAGTCATAGTGTACTCGTATGCTCTTAAACATCCACTGTAAGCAGTGTAGAGTGCAAGTCCACGACGTGATTGAACGAAACGTAAGAAATCTTTTGCTCCTGCTTTTGAACCAGTGTATCCAGCAGCGTTAGTATTTTCAGCCTTATTGAGCATAATCATTGACTGATAGGTAGCGCC
>JAZQYG010000012.1:0-4882 GCA_045633305.1 Clostridia bacterium
ACTTTAACGCCAAGGGGTTTTAATAGTCTAGAAATATATAACGACGTTGCCTCTCCGCTTGCATCTAAATTTAGAGCCATAATAACTTCCTTCACCCCGTCAAGACGTTTCAAAAGTTCTGCAACTTTTATATCGTCTGGGCCAACCCCTGAAAGAGGGTCTAGAGTGCCGTGAAGAACGTGATAGACGCCTTTAAAATCTTTAAGTTTTTCCATAGCGTTAACGTCTTTTGGCTCTTTTACAACGCAAATTACCGATTTGTCACGAGTTTCACAAATCGAACAAACTTCTCTATCGGTAAAGTTACCACAAACTGAACACAAACGAACTTTTTGTTTTACTTCCAAAAGAGAGTCGGCGAATTCTTTCACCTCACTCACCGGCATATTAATTATGGCATAAGCGTAACGCTCTGCAGTTTTTAATCCTACGCCGGGCAAAGAGTGAAATCGAGCCGTTAGTTTGGCTATAGATTCTATGCTTTTCAACGTATACCTCCAAGCATACCTGCCATAGGTCCAAGAAGTTCAGCCGAAAGATTGTCTGCCTCTTCTAATGCAGAATTAAAAGCAGCAACGATAAGGTCTTCTAACATTTCAACGTCGTCGGGGTCAACAGCCTCGGGCTTAATTGATACCGAAACGACTTTTTTATCTCCGGTAATAACTACTTCAACAACGCCTCCTGCCGTTCCAACTACTTCAGTTTCAGCGATTTCCTCTTGCGCTTTTTGAAGGTCTTGTTGCATTTTTCTGGCTTGCATCATCATTTGATTCATGTTTCCGCCACCAAATCCACCGAATTTTGCCATAATTATCTCCTTACTTGATTATTTTTAATTTGTCGTCTGAAACGAGTGATTTCAATCTATCTAAATCCCCCGTTTGAGGCTCTTCAACACCATCAGGGAGTTTACACTTGAATTTATATTCAACTCCCGTAAGATTTGTGAGCATTTTTGATATTTCGCTAACGTTTTGCGCGCTAGAAAGTATCGTAAAATTAGAAGAATCTTCAACTGTTACTATAAAAACACCGTTTTCAATTAGCGTTTCTTTAACCGAAAGCGCGCCTTGATAAAGGGCAAACATACCTGAATCTCTCAAATATTTAACAAATCTTGCCCAAATTCGACGAGAATCTCCACCCATATCGTCGGGGACAATTTCTTGGCTACGTTGAGGTTGAGCGCTAGACTTTGCTCCACTAACAACGACTGCACCGGACTCAAAATCCGAAAGCTTGTTTGAAAGTTCAGTTATTTTTGATTCGAGCATAGTGATTCTAGTCAAAAGTCCATCCACGTTAAGGTCTGCTCTCGTATCGCTTATTTTTACTACCGTTGCCTCCAAAAGTAATCTCGGAGTAATACTGTATCTAAGTTCCGCCGTGAGTTCGTTAAACTTTTCGAGCGCTCGCAAAATAATTGAAGTCTCGTATTTAGATGCAACGATTCTCAAATTTGAGCAAACGTTATCAGGAAGAGCAAGTTTTTTGTCAGGGTTGCTCTTCAATACTATAGCATTTCTAAGCATAGAAGAAATATCTTTGACAAGTACGGATATACTTCTTCCAACCTTCACAGTCTCGTCAATCTTTTCCAAAGCAGACTTAACGTCACCTGAGAGCACATCAAAAATAAGTCCTATCAAAACGGAGCGGTCTACAGCACCTAAAATATCAAGCACGTTTTCGTAGGTTAATTTGTCTTCTGAATAAGAAAGACACATGTCCGCAACTGATAACGCGTCACGCATACTTCCCTCACCCGCTTGAGCGATTGCGCGGATTGCAGTTGACTCTACGTCTTTACCCACGATTTTGAATATGTTTTCAAGATGATTTGCTATCAATTCTTCGGATAAAAGCCTAAAATCAAATCTCATACAACGAGAAAGGATAGTATCGGGAAGTTTTTGCACTTCGGTAGTTGCAAGAATAAAAATAGCGTGAGCGGGAGGTTCTTCAAGTGTTTTCAAAAGAGCGTTGAACGCTTGCGTTGAAAGCATATGAACCTCGTCCACGATATATACTTTGTATTTTCCAGAAACGGGGGGATATTTAATCTTTTCCCTAAGGTCACGAATTTCATCAACACCGTTATTACTTGCCGCGTCGATTTCAAGAATATCAAGGTTATTAACGTCTGCAAGCGCTCGACAAACTTTACACTCACCACAAGGTGAACCGTTAATCGGATTTTCGCAGTTAACTGCTCTTGCAAAAATTTTAGCAGCGCTCGTTTTACCAGTACCACGCGCACCGGTAAACAAATAAGCGTGTCCTATTGCTCCGCTTATAATCTGATTGATTAAAATCCTTACTATATGTTCCTGTCCTAGCAGTTTATCAAAACCACTCGGACGGAATTTTCTGTAAAGTGAAAGGTATGCCATTAGTTCCCCTTATTGTAATAATTCATTAAGCAACCGCACTCGATAATTTTTCTTTCTGCGGAAGTTAATTCTCCAGTTTTTAAAGTAATTTCTTGAGTTTTGCCATCTCTTAATATAACGGCTTTAAACTCGGTTGCGCCTTCTTTTAATCCTTTGAGTACGTCTTTTACGTAAACGTAATCGCCTACTTCAAGTTTTTGGTCGATAATAAAAGGCATCATACCCCAGTTAATAAGATTGCTACGATAACGTTTAGTTGCGTATTCTACGGCAAAGTTTGCGCTACCGCCCAAAACTCTTTGACAAGACGCTGCTTGTTCTCTAGCGCTACCGTCTCCCGGTTTAGTTGCATAAACTGCGCTACCATAGGTAACCGTTTCCGCTTTTGCTCCAAACGCATTAAGAACTTCTTTGAGTTGGTCGGAATCCAAACTCTCGCTCTTTATTGCTTTTGCCCTACCTACGTATTCGGGAACTTTACGAGAAAGAGCGAACTCTGCAAGTTTTAAAGGATTAGAACGATACGAAGAAGTTTCACCAGAAGGAATTAATTCGTCAGTCGTAGTTACGTCGTCGTAAATAGCGGCTGCAAGTTTGACCAAAAGATTGTCTTTTAATTCCTCAATCTTGGGCCAGTCCGCAATATTTGGACCATATCTCAATTCACCGTCGTTTGGTGTTTTGAAACCGTTGTAAACTCTATTTTTATAAATAGTCTCGTCGAATACGAATTCGTCTACGTTGTCGTTAAAATCTATTTCCATTGCAGAAGTAAGTATACCACCGTTTGATGCAGTTGCTGCAATACTCATGCTATCCATAAGCGCAACGCCCGCGCTTTGACCGTCGGCAGGTTTGCTACCCTCTCTGCTTTCAAAGTTACGCGTCGTATGACGAATAGAAAGAGTTCCGTTAGCAGGAACGTCACCAGCGCCGAAACAAGGACCGCAAAATGCAGTTTTAACGATAGCGCCCGCTTGCATAAGTTTCAAAATTGTTCCATTTCTTACAAGGTCTGCATATACGGGTTGACTTGAAGGATAAACGGATAAAGTAAACTCACCGTTACCAACCGATTTTCCGTCCAAGATATTGCCCGCTTTTACGATATTATCAAAAGTACCGCCCGCGCAACCTGCGATAACGCCTTGGGTTACTTTGATATTGCCGTCTTTATCTATTGATGACATCAAATCAAGCGCAGGCGCGTTCTTTCCACGAAGTTCTTTTGCCTCTTTTTCGCATTGAGCAAAAATGTCACGAGCATTTTCTTTAAGATTTTTGAGAGTATAAGTATTACTTGGGTGGAAAGGGAGAGCAATCATAGGCTCGACTTTTGCAAGGTCGATAACTACTGCGCCGTCGTACATTGCGCCCTCCTCTGGAGCAAGCGTTTTGTATGCGTCTAATCTACCGCGCTTTGCAAAATATTCTTTGGTCTTTTCGTCCGTTCTCCATATAGAACTCAAACAAGTAGTTTCGGTAGTCATAACGTCAATGCCGTTTCTTTCTTCCATAGATAGACTATTTATTCCATCGCCTATAAATTCGAGAACTTTATTTTTAACAAAACCAGACTTAAATACCTCTCCGATAAGAGTGAGAGCAACGTCTTGAGGTCCTACACCCTTTCTGAGTTTATTTTTAAGAACGACTGCAATAACTTCAGGATATGCAATATCGTAGGTACGAGATAGTAACTGTTTTACGAGTTCTGGTCCGCCTTCACCTACCGCCATCGTACCTAAAGCACCATAACGCGTATGAGAGTCGCTTCCAAGAATCATTTTACCTACTCCACTCATCATTTCTCTCATATAAGTATGAATAACTGCTAAATGAGGAGGTACGAATATACCACCGTATTTTTTCGCTGCGGATAAACCAAAAAGATGGTCGTCCTCATTGATAGTACCACCCACTGCACAAAGACTATTATGACAGTTGGTAAGAACGTAAGGAATCGGAAAAGATTCAAGACCGCTTGCTTTTGCCGTTTGAATAATACCGACGTAGGTAATATCGTGAGATGCAAGAGCATCAAATTTAAGTTTAAGTTTTTTGTCGTCACCGCTTACGTTATGCGCAGAAAGAATAGAATAAGCCATCGTCTTTTTATATGCGCCCTCACAAGCAATTCCCTTTTGAGTTGCCTCGTTAACCGTTAGAAGTGAACCGTTAGAAAAATAAGTTTTTTCTTTTATAAGTTTAATCATCAGTAGTCTCCCAAATTAATCTTTGTATATAATAATACTATATTTACGAGTAAAATTCAACTGTTTGTTTAGAAATACCTATCAAAAAAGCCAAAATTACGTTCCGAATCATCAAACCATAAATCAGGCAGTTCGTCGATATGATATAAACCGAAAGCCCATTTTGTGATTTCTTCAATAGAAAGGGTAAAATTAGCCTTTTCGCCCGGCAAACAATTAAGTTTGCCATCTTGAGAGACAAACTTCACAAAATACTCTTTTTGAATGAAT
>JAZQYG010000013.1:0-5145 GCA_045633305.1 Clostridia bacterium
AAAAAGTTAGTTCTATAGAATATTATATAGAGTTCTTTGAAAACGATGCAGTTAATCATACAAAACAAATTTATGAAGATTTAGATAAGTTAATAGATGACAACGAGATATTTTTGAAAGCAATAGGCAATAATGAAAAATGCAAAGGTGAGTTTTCTTCTTTAGAAACACACGATAAAGACGATGCAATGAAAAAACGTTTGGGTGAAAAATATCGTTCTACGCTTAGGTAAGTTAAAAATAATATGGTTATTGCCTAAAATATTAGAATGCAATCACCACTTGCCCGCCAAAAATTATCGGTCGTTTTACGCCCGAGAATTTTTATTTATTCATTATTCAGAAATATAAAAGCAAATAGATGATACTTTTTGTGTTCTTTTATTTTTTTTAGTTAACGTTTCGTTATTCTTTGTAAGGCATAGTGTAGCAACTTTGTATATTGTTATGTTTTAAAATTTTAATAAAATAATTGATTTTTTTTGTACATTATGGTATTTTGATTGAGTCTAATAAACGCAAGGAAAACGTTAATAATGAAGTTAAGTATCGAACAAATAAAAAAAATCGCCTGCGGAGTAGCAAAGGTTGAAGAAAATAACGGTTATTTTAGGTTAAATAGATTTACAGATGAGCAAATAAACTTCTATAAAGACTATAAAGAGGGTTTCTTTTATAGTAAAGCGTTATGTTCTGCTGGTGTCAGACTTGTTTTTAACACTGATAGTGAAAGTTTATTTATTAAAGGAATTACGTCGTCTGGAACTAATCGTACGTATTACTCTTTTGATATTTTAGTAAATGATGAATTTGTTGGTTGTATTGACAATTTTTTGCAAGAAACCTCTGAAAATTATATCGGACAAAACTTTAACCTAGGTAAATTCGAAAAAGAGTTCAATCTTGGACAGGGTATCAAAAAAGTTGAAGTTTTTTTGCCGTTTTCAGTCGTTGTTGACTTTGAAGAAATTTCATTAGATGACGGAGCGTTTATTTCACCGATAAAGAGAAAAAATACGGGATTGATTTTTGGCGACTCAATAACACAAGGCTACGATAACGCTCACGTATCAAAACATTATTCTATTTCAGTATCGAAATTGTTGGACGTTGATTTTATTAATAAAGCAATTGGAGGCGAAAAGTTTAATCCATTACTTGCGAAAACAAAGGATAACATCCAGCCTGATTATATAGTGGTCGCTTATGGTACTAACGATTGGGGACAGTGTTCGCCGCCAGAAGAGTTTTGTGATAATTGCAAGGAATTTTATTATACTTTGCGCAAAAATTATCCTGATTCAAAAATTATCGCTCTTTCACCACTTTGGAGAAAAGAAATCATCACTGAAAAAAAATCATTTGACTTTGACTTCATAGAAAAAACCATTTTCAACGTCGTATCGGAACTAGACAACGTTGTGTTTATAAGTGGCTTTGATTTAGTTCCTCACGAAGAAAAGAATTTTGCGGATTTTAGGTTGCACCCCAACGATTTAGGATTTAGTTTTTTTGCTGATAATTTGTGTAAAAAAATACAAGATTCTATTGAAATATGATATATTCGTAAAAAGATATGGCGTGGTTGATTGTACCACGCTTTTTCTCGTTTTGGTTGTTTTATATTAATAAATATTTATATTATTAGTTTTATAAATGCAAAATAATTGCATAATTTTATTAATTATGCTAAAATAATTACTGCAATTTGAAATAATTTCTCAAAAGGAGACAAATATGAACAAAAAAACTATTTGCGACGTAGAAGTCAGTGGAAAGAAATGTTTAGTTAGATGTGATTTTAACGTTCCTATGGACGAGAACGGCAAAATTACCGACGAGAACAGAATTATGGGCGCGCTCCCTACCATTAAGTATCTTATGGAAAAGGGCGCAAAAGTTATTCTTTGCTCACACATGGGTAAACCTCACAATATCTTCACCGAAGGATTTGGTCTTACCAAGAAGGAAAAGAAAGCAGTTGAGGCTCTTCCCGAGTCAGAAAGAGCAGCGGCTACTGCTGAATATATCGAAAAAGCAAAGAAAAAAGACCCCAAAAAGTTCACCTTGAAGCCCGTTGCAGATAGACTTAACGAACTTCTCGGCGGAAAAGTTACTTTTGCTACCGACCTCGTAGGTGAGGACGCTCACGCAAAAGTTGCCGCTCTCAAAGACGGAGAGTGCGTACTTCTCGAAAACACCCGTTTTGATGCAGGTGAAGAAAAGAATAAAGAAGAACTTTGCAAAAAACTCGCCGAATTTTGTGAAATCTACGTTAACGATGCTTTCGGTACTGCTCATAGAGCGCACGCATCTACTGCTGGTATTGCTCTTTACGGATATGCAAAAACCGCAGTTGCAGGTTTCTTAATCGGCAAAGAACTTGACGTTATGGGCAAGGCTCTCGAAAATCCCGATAGACCTTTCGTAGCAATCTTGGGCGGAGCAAAAGTTAGCGACAAAATCGGCGTTATCAAAAATCTTCTTGACAAAGTTGATACTCTTATCGTTGGTGGCGCTATGGCTTACACCTTCTTCCTTGCTCAAGGAAAAACGGTAGGTGGCTCTTTGGTTGAAACTGATAAAGTTGAACTTGCAAAAGAACTTCTTGCAAAAGCAGAAGAGAAGAAAGTTAACTTCCTTCTTCCCGTTGACACCACTTGTGGTGACAAATTTGCAGAAGATGCTAACGTACTCGTATGCGAAGGCAATATTCCCGACGGATGGCAAGGACTTGATATCGGACCCAAAACTCAAAAACTTTACGCAGATGCAGTTAAAAATGCTAAAACCGTTATTTGGAACGGACCTATGGGCGTATTTGAGATGGAAAAATTTGCAAACGGAACCAAAGCAGTTGCGGCAGCGCTTGCAGAAACTGACGCTACTACTATTATCGGTGGTGGTGACTCCGCTGCAGCAGTTAAACTTCTTGGTTACGCAGACAAAATGAGCCATATATCCACTGGTGGTGGAGCAAGCCTTGAATTTTTGGAAGGACTTGACCTCCCCGGTGTTAGTTGCTTAAACGACAAAGAATAAGGAGATACAAAATGAGAAGACCTATTATTGCAGGTAACTGGAAAATGAACAAAACCATAGCAGGTACGAAAGAACTCGTAACCGAACTTATTCCTCTCGTAGAAGGCGCAGAGGCAGAAGTAGTAATTTGTGTACCTTACACGAATATTGCTATGGCTGGCGAACTTATCAAAGGAACTAATATCCATCTTGGCGCAGAGAACGTACACTGGGCAGAGAGCGGAGCATTTACCGGTGAAATTAGCGCGGATATGCTTTTAGAACTTGGCGTTGAGTACGTTATAATCGGACACAGTGAACGTAGACAGTATTTTGGAGAAACGGACGAAACCGTTTGCAAAAGAACTACTACCGCGCTTGCAAAAGGACTCAAACCTATTATTTGCGTAGGTGAGACTTTAGACGAAAAAGAAAGTGGCAAAACGGACGAAGTCGTTATCCGTCAAACCAAAGGCGCGTTTGCTGGAATTAGCAAAGACGATGCAGTTAAGTGCGTAATCGCATACGAACCCGTTTGGGCAATCGGTACTGGCAAAACTGCAACTGCAACCGACGCTAACGCTACTATCAAAGTTATCCGTGATACCGTTTGCGACCTTTACGGCAAAGAGACTGCAGAGGCTATCCGTATTCAATACGGCGGTTCAATGAATCCAAAGAACGTAAAAGAACTTATGAGTATGCCCGAGATTGACGGTGGTCTTATCGGTGGCGCAAGTTTAAAAGCGGTTGACTTCTCACAAGTCGTTAAATATTAATTTTTTAGAGAGCAAGCAAAGGTTTGCTCTCTTTTTAAGGAGATACAATGAGTAAATTTACTGCACTTATAATACTTGACGGATACGGTTGTCAATGTCAAAGCAAAACTAACGCTATCAGCGAAAGTGGAGCAACGTATATCAATAATCTTACCAAAACCGCACCTTGCACAACTCTTGGCGCAAGCGGACTCAACGTAGGACTTCCCGACGGACAAATGGGAAATAGCGAAGTTGGACACCTTAATATCGGAGCAGGTAGAATAGTTTATCAAGAACTTACCAGAATTACCAAAGCAATTGACGACGGTGATTTCTTTGAAAATAGCGCTCTCAAAAACGCTATGCAAAACGCAATTGATAACGACAAATCCTTGCACCTTATGGGACTTACCTCTAACGGTGGCGTTCACTCTCACACCAAGCATCTTTTTGCTCTTCTCGATATGGCAAAGAAGATGGGAGTAAAAGAGACTTTCGTTCACTGTTTTATGGACGGAAGAGACGTTCCTCCTACTAGTGGAAAAGGTTTTATCGAAGAGTTAGAAAATAAAATCAAAGAGATTAACTACGGCAAAATAGCAACCGTTATCGGAAGATATTACGCTATGGATAGAGATAACCGTTGGGAGAGAGTAGTTCAAGCATACGACGCGCTCACCCTCGGTGAAGGCAAAAAAGCAGAGTGCGCCGTTTGCGCTATGCAATCCAGTTACGACGAAGGAGTGACGGACGAATTCGTTCTTCCTACCGTAATTTGCAATAACGGCGAGCCCGTTGGTACTGTAAAAGCAGGAGATAGTATTATTTTCTACAATTTCAGACCTGATAGAGCGAGAGAAATGACCAAGGCATTTATTTATCCCGAATTTGACGGATTTGAAAGAAAGAGTGGATTCCTTGCTCCTTGTTACGTTTCTATGACTCAGTATGACGAAACCTTTACTGGTTTAGATATCGCTTTCAAACCTCAAACCTTGGATAATACTCTTGGCGAGTATCTTGCAAAATGTGGCAAAACTCAACTCCGTATTGCCGAAACTGAAAAATACGCTCACGTAACGTTCTTTTTTAACGGTGGCGTAGAAAAAGCAAACGAAAATGAAGAGAGAGTTTTAATTGCATCTCCCAAGGTTGCAACTTACGACTTAAAACCCGAAATGAGCGCTTATGAAGTTGCGTACAAAGCGTGTGAACTTGTAGAAAGTCAAAAATACGACGTAATGATATTGAACTTTGCTAACTGTGATATGGTAGGTCATACCGGCGTTATGGACGCAGCAAAAACGGCAGTTCTTGCGGTAGAAGAGTGTTTGGAGAAAGTACTCAAATCTATAGATAAAGT
>JAZQYG010000014.1:0-3374 GCA_045633305.1 Clostridia bacterium
CCGTGCGTCAAAAAGAAGGTCTTTCCACCTGAAACGATACACATATCTTCGATAAAATCAAACTCCGAAATAAGAGTATCAACTTGACTATCGCAATTGCCTTTAATTACGATAAGGTCCTCTTTTATGGAATTCAAAACCTCGGCAACGCTCAAAGGGGCGTATTTTTCGGGAAAAGGATTTCTCGGACCGTGATTGTATATATCTCCGAGAAGAATCAATTTGTCCGCTTTTTCTCTTTCTTTTATTTCAACAAGTCTTTTTGCGTTTTCACTTGAACCGTGCAAATCGGATGCAATTAAAAATTTCATACTATACCCTCACTTTTACAACGACTTTATATACGGGGGTATTGCTTTCTATTTTGAGTCCCGGTTTATGAACGTCGTTGGGAAAGAAAATAGCAAAAGTGTCTTTTTTGCAAATAAGTTCGCCTTGCGCTTTAGCATCAAAGAATATTACGTCCTTTTCCGCGTTATATTCAACGTTTGCTATCGCGTCGTCGATATCGCAGTAAAGCATACGCTCCTCCCCTTCTACGATATATTGAATATCGATATAATTCTTGTGAGCCTCCCACTTAGCCTCGTCCTTTGAGTCGTACTTCTGTACGCTTGCCCAGACCTTTTTTCCGTCTATTTCGTATTTTCCTGCTTCCAAGTTTTCCTTTATTGCTTTTTCAATAAAATCAAAACCGAGTTTAAATCCCTCGTGACACGCAATGTATACTTCTTTGTTTTTTAAATTGTCGAATATCATATTTTTTCTCCTTTTAAATAAGTCCCGTAATAAATATTTCAAGTCCTATAAGGACGAGTATTATTCCACCCAAAAGCGAGGCTTTGCCTGCAAGTTTCGTGCCGAATTTTTTGCCGAGTAACACACCAAATATACATATTACAAAGGTCACTACGCCTATTATAAGGGTGGCAACTAAAGCGTGGATAGAGTCGTGACTTGCAATAGTGAATCCTACCGATAATGCGTCGATTGAGGTCGCTATACCTTGTACAATTAGGGCGATAAAAGTGATTTTACGACAAGAGCAATCCCTCTCTTCTTGACATTTAACCGCCTCAACTATCATCTTAATACCTATAAAAGAAAGTAGTCCGAGCGCAATCCACGGAATAAACGGCTCGAAAACTTTGAACTGTTCTACGAGAGTATGAACAAGCGCCCAGCCAAGCAAGGGCATTAGAGTTTGAAAAAAAGCGAATATTCCCGCAATTAAAACGACTTTTCCCTTTTTCATACAAGGCTCTTTGAGCCCGTTTGCAAGAGAAACGGAAAATGCGTCCATCGCAAGCCCCGCTCCAAGCAAAACGCTATTTAAAAAAAATACGAAATCCCACATTTTAGCCTTGTCCCTTTTTGCCTTCCTTTATAAACTTATATTAGTATACAAATAAGTATTTTGTATTGTCAAGTAATTACATTTTTTATACATAAATTCATTTATAACGAATACAATAAATCGACGAGGAGTTATTATGAAAGAAAGCACAAAATCAACTATAAAAACTTACGTAATTGCAATATTAATTCCACTTGGCGTGGGACTTTTATCCGCCCTCCTTACGATGGGCAATATGAATATCTACGACGAAATAGTAAAACCTCCCCTTGCTCCTCCCGGGATTTTATTTCCCATTGTTTGGACTATTCTTTACGTATTGATGGGAGTTAGTTCCGCCCTTGTTTTTCAAAAACGTGAGTTCGACGTAAAAAATGCGGATACGGGAATTTATTTATATGCAATAAGTTTGACCTTCAACTTCTTTTGGAGTATATTCTTCTTTAACTTGCAGTGGTATTTATTTTCTTTTATTTGGCTTGTCTCCCTTTTTGCGCTCATTATAGGAACGATAATCTATTACCACAAAGTTAGTCCGCTCGGCGCATATCTACAAATCCCCTACGCCGTTTGGGTCGCATTTGCTGGATATCTAAATTTTGCAATATATTTATTGAATATGTAAAAAAGGATGCGCTTGCATCCTTTTTAATCGGTAAGGTTTTGATTTTCTTCTTGAGCAGGTTGGCTAATATTCTTTCCTTTTTTGAAAAGTTTTTTTAATAAACTTAACATATAACCCATACTTTCAAATTTGAAAAGTTTTGCTCCGCCCGCGTAAATTAATACGCCAAGAGGAACTTGAATTATAAGAGTTAAAATATCGTTTAAACCGATAAAACTTATCGGCAAAACTATAGCGCCCATTAAGCAAGATAGAAGAATTGCTGGCAACATATCTTTGATTTGCTCAAAATAACTGTACCCGAGAAGTTTTTTATTCGGGAAAGCGTTCACAATACTTGCAATAACGGTAGTAAAAAGCAAACTATACGCCATAACGAGTACGCCAAACCACATAGTAGAAAGAAGCACTACTATTCCAATAACTTTTTTGATAATTTCAAGTCGCAAAAACAGGTCGCTTCTTCCCATTGCTTTGATTGCGTAAAGATTTGCCGTGTGTATAGGATAAAATGCGTAGATAAAGCAAAAAATTCTAAGATACGGCACGCAGAAGAGCCATTTTTCGGTCAAAAGTAATTTAACAATAGGCTCTGCGCACACCGCTAGTCCCATCATAAACGGCCAAATCAAAAAGGAACTCGTTTTGATTGCGCGCCTCGTCATTTGCTTGACTACGGTTTTGTCACTTTGTTCGTTTGACATAGCGGGAAGGAGTACGCTATCTATAGAACTATTTATATTCGTCACGAGCAAATTAGGAAATTGTTTACCCTTATTATAAAAGGCAAGGTCTTCTGTTGTGTATTTTTTTGCAATTATAAGTTGACGAATATCGTTATAAACGGTATCAACTAACGCTGATACGAGCATTTTCCATCCAAAAGCAAATAAGCCTTTGAGTCTTTTAAATGAAAAAATGAGTTTTGGTCTCCATTTGACCGTAAACCACAATATCGTAGTATCTATAACGAGATTAAATAAGTGTTGCGCCACTAGAGCCCATACGCCGAATCCATAAAGCGCCATTACTATTCCGACAACCGCCGCCCCTATCGTTCCGCCAAGGGTTGAAAAGAAAAACTTTTTGAAAAGCATGTGTTTAGATACGTATGCTTGTTGTACGTTTTTAAGTCCCGAAATAATTAAAGTTAGTCCTAAAACTCTTATGATATCAGCAAGTTCAACTATATTGTAAAAACTTGCAATTAAAGGCGCTGTAAAGAACAAAATTGCGTACAAAGCAAGACAAACTACTACGTTAAAATAAAATACGGTAGAAAAATCAAGTTCGTCGGCATCTTTTTTCTGAATAAGAGCGCTTCCAAAACCACTATCAATAAATACTTGAAATATGGTCGTAATTACGGTAACGATGGCTATCGTTCCGTAA
>JAZQYG010000015.1:0-10158 GCA_045633305.1 Clostridia bacterium
GTTGCAGATATTAATACTTTGCTAACGTATTATAAAATCAAAGATAATATTTTAGACAACGACAAAAAATTTAAAAGCAAGACTGCAAAACTTTTTGTTAACAAATCTTACAAAAAGGCAAAAAAAAGACACCCTATTGCATCTAAAATCATTGAAGAGGAATACTTAAATTTAAATACTCTTGAAAAAGAAAATTGTTCTTCAATTGATAAAGTTTCCCATTGTTTTGCAAGTATGCTCGAGCGTTTAGGCGTTTATCTTACAAAAAACGAATCGTACGAGGCAAAAACAGTATTTTATTGTTTAGGCAAGTGGGTTTACCTTATTGACGCGTTAGACGACCTCGATAAAGATGCCTTGAAAAACAGATACAATCCGTGGATAGCAAATAGTGGAGAATTCACTAATTCTACTGAATTTATTAAAAAAAACAGAGAAAATATAACGGCAATACTAAAAAATACGATTATATTATTAAAAGAAAACTATGACAAATTACCCATGCCGGTACAAGAAGGCGTTTTAACGAATACTTTTTATTACGGCTTGGAAATGCAAACAGATAGAGTAATTAGGAGAGATAAAAAATGTCAAAAAACCCGTTTGTAATTTTAGGTGTAGACGAAGAAACAGTCAATCAAAACGAACTCGAAACGGCTTATCGCAATTTGCGCGCGCAATACGAAGAAGCGCGTTTTCTTGAAGGAGAAAAAGGCGAACAAGCAACTAGAAAAATTTCCGAAATCGACCAAGCGTACGAAGATGCTCGAGCAAAACTTATGGCAAAAAGTACCGTTAGTGGCAGTGGTGTAAGTTATAACGAAATCGAAAAGGAAATTAGGTCAAAAAACTACACCAAAGCGCAATCTATGCTTGACTCAATAACCGACCGCGATGCCGAGTGGCACTTTTTGCAAGCAGTTTTGTATTACAAAAAAGGTTGGGTTTCAGAAAGTATGGTTCAATTAAAACTTGCAGTAAGTTTGGACCCAAATAATCCAAAATACAAAAATGAACTTGAAAAATTAAAGTTAAACGTTGAAGGACCTCAAAATCAAGGTCAAAGTTACTTTAATAATCAACAATACAATCAACAAGACCCATATCGCGACGGATATAACCGTTCCTACGGACCAACGAGACCTACTAACAATAATGGTACTTGCGATTTGTGTTCCACGCTTTGCGCTCTTGATTGCTGTTGTGAGTGTATGGGCGGGGACCTTATAACCTGTTGCTAAAATGAGAAATTCCGCTCATAACATAGCTGTTTGCGCAGTATTTGGAGCTCTTCAACTAATTTTCCTCGTTTGCGCAAAATATATCGGTTTTATCACACTTTCTTTTTACGTGCTAGCATCTTGCGCTTTGATGATGCCTCTCACTGTAAAAATGTATAAAGAAGGTATACTTACCTATATTGCGGTAAGTATTTTGTCCTTCTTTTTGGTTGGAATACCAGACTGCTTGGTGTATATTGCCTTTATCGGAGCATACACGATATTTAGCGTCTATTCATACGATAAAAAACTACCTCACGTAATTGCTCTTCCTATTAAAATAGTATGGGCAAACGTAGTTTTTTACATATTCTACGCTGTATTTACCTCGTTTATAAAGATTGATTTATCTCAATTCGGTATAACGCACATAAATTACACAATTTTAGTAGTAATCGTATCACTCGTTGCTATCGTTTACGATTTATTCCTTGCATATATGTATCGTTATTTATGTACGTTATCGGATAGAATCTTTAAGCGTTAATATTGTTATTGCAACCACAACCGCAATTATTGTTCATTAATACGAATCCTCCAAAAATAAGGAGTAATAATAGAGTACCGCTAAAATCTGCGCCACTAGTTGTGAGCAACAATATTAAAATTATTAAAATATAAATCGAAGAATTTAACATAATTCGCCTCCGCTCTTACAATATGCGACAAAAACTTGTTTCGTTACAGTTTTATCGCATTTTTTTTATGATAAAATAAAAGAAAACGCGGAAAATACTATGATAGACAATAGAACTAAAAATATTATAAGATATTATATCCCCGAAGAAGACGCTCTAACTTTGATGAGCAATCTATTCGGGGCGTTTGCAGACCAAACGAGATTAAAACTACTTTCAGCCTTATCAATAAGCGAAATGTGCGTAGGAGATTTAGCAGACGTTTTGATGCTTAATCAAACTACAATAAGCCACCAATTAAAACTCTTAAAAGAGCAAAATCTTGTAAAGAGTAGGAGACTTGGAAAAACAATTTTTTACTCGTTAACCGACGATTTCGTATCAAAACTTATGTCAGTTGGGGTAAGCAGGTTAGGTTACAACTAGTTTGCTATCTTTATTATACAAATAATTGACTAAATTGCCTTATTTTGATAAAATATATTAATAGATTAAAATGAGGCTTTTTATGAATTATAGAAAAACTTTATTCGTTAACGACAATAATCATCTTGAAATCGGAGGAGTAAGCACGGTCTCTCTTGCCGAAAAATACGGCACGCCTTTATACGTTCTCGACGAAGAATACGTACGCGAGGTTTGCAAATCATTTCTTGATACTCTTAACAAAAATTATTCTCACGGCACCGTTGCCTACGCATCAAAAGCCTTTTCTTGTAAAGCAATTTACAAAATTATGCTCGAAGAAAATATGAGCATAGACGTCGTATCTAGTGGGGAAATTTTCACTGCACTTTCAGTTGGTTTTCCTGCATCTAAAATGTTTTTCCACGGCAATAATAAACTTATCAGTGAACTCGATTACGCAATAAAAAGCGGAGTAGGAGTAATCGTTGCAGATAATCTTGAAGAACTCGAAATAATCGATTCTATTTCTTCAAAGTATAATACTATCCAAAACGTTATTTTACGAATCAATCCCGGAGTTGAAGCACATACACACAACTACGTTCAAACGGCTAAAATTGATTCTAAATTTGGTTTTTACATTGCAAACGGCGACGCTGATAAAGCAGTTGAGTACGCTCTAACTTTTAAAAATTTGAAACTTTGCGGATTTCACTCACATATAGGTTCACAAATCTTTGAAAAACCTGCTTTTGCTCTTGCCGTACAAAAACTAACCGATTATATTGTGCACGTAAAAGATAAATTTAGTTTTATTACCGAAATATTAAATATGGGCGGTGGTTTTGGCGTATGGTACACCGACGACGACCCTGCTTTTAGCGTAAATGAATATGCCTTGTACGTTCAAAACATTATCGACGAGTTAAATAAAGCCGTCTCTGAAAAGAATATTCATAAACCCTTCCTCGTGCTCGAACCGGGACGTTCAATCGTCGCAGAGGCAGGAATAACGCTCTATAGCGTAGGTATGATTAAAAATATCGAAAACGTAAAAAAATACGTGTGTATAGACGGAGGCATGGGAGACAATCCCAGATACGCTCTATATCAATCAAAGTATTCGGCAATACTTGCAAATAAAGCAGGTGACACGCCAACTCAAAAAGTTACTTTAGCCGGCAAAAACTGTGAAAGCGGAGATATAATTGCCGAAGTTAATCTACCAGAAGCAAAAAGGGGAGATATCGTTGCGGTCTTTACAACGGGCGCGTACCATTATTCTATGGCAAGTAACTACAATAGAAATCCTATCCCTGCAACAGTTTCCGTTTACAAAGGTAACTCAGATTACATTATTCGTCCTCAAACTTTTGAAGATATTACCAGAAACGACGTATTGCCCAAGTGGAGTAAATAGTGCTACAAAGTATTTTATCATTAAATCTTAATCCTCAATTTAAATTAATTGCGCTAACGGCTATGGTTTTAGCAGCAATTATTGCAATCGTGATGCACGAAATTGCTCACGGCTATATTGCCATGACGCAAGGGGATTATACGGCTAAAATATCGGGAAGACTTACTCTTAACCCTCTTGCGCACTTTGACCTTTTCGGATTTTTGATTATGCTTACTGTTGGTATAGGTTGGGCAAAACCAGTACCTATCAACCCTAACAATTTTCGCAATACGAGAAAGGGCATACTCCTTGTTTCAATAGCAGGAGTTGTTACTAATCTAATTATTACTATAATTGCATTAATTCTTTACTTAACCTTTTATACAGCGATACAAAACGGAATTTTAGCAGGTAGCGCAATTGCTTTTTTCTTTGAGTGCTTTTTAAATTATCTAATAGTTTTAAACATAGGATTGTTTGCATTTAACTTAATACCTATTTTCCCGCTTGACGGGTTTAGAATTATCGAATCTTGTACGAGATATGGCAATAAATTCTGCGTTTTTATGCGTAGATACGGCATGCAAATATTTTTAGGGCTATTTTTACTTGGATTTGTTGCGGATTTTTTAGGTATTTGGTGGCTAGATATTCTAAACGTTTTCGTAACGTTGATTAAAAATTCAGTATTCAAATTTATTTCTTGGTTATTAGGTTTAATCGGTATACTATGACGGAAATTATAAATTCAGATTTTCTTAATATTGAAGACGAACAAGACGACGTTTTGAAGTTTAAACTTGAAAACTTTGAAGGTCCTCTTCACTTGCTCCTTGCTCTTGTAAAAGCAGCAAAAGTTGATATCGAAGACATATTCGTTTCCGATATCACTTCACAATACCTTGAACTTATGCAACAAGATATGAGCAATATCAATATGGACAAAGCGA
This sequence comes from Clostridia bacterium, assembly GCA_045633305.1. Taxonomy (GTDB): domain Bacteria; phylum Bacillota; class Clostridia; order Christensenellales; family RUG350; genus RGIG2224. The sequence goes on from JAZQYG010000015.1 coordinate 4,679, forward strand.
CGGAATTCGTTCAAATGGCGGCTACGTTGCTTGAAATCAAGTCAAAGGCATTACTTCCCAAATTTGATGAAGAACTCGAAGACGGAGAGGAAAGTGACGAAGACAGAATTAAACGTCAACTTAGGGAACTTGAACTATTCAAAGAGGCTACCAACCTTCTAAAACCTCTTGAAACAATTCACCGTTTTTATCGTGAGCCCGACTACACCGAAGACGATACGAGAACGGTTATAAAAGATTTTTCTTTTGAAAAACTTCTCGACGCTTTTGCAAACTTATTACATAAAGTCGACAATACTCCAAAAGCGCCCGAACCAAAACAAATTATAAGAGATAGATTTTCAGTTGCGGAAAAACTTTATATGATTTCCGTCGCAATAAAAGAAAAAAAGACTTTACGCTTTTTCGAACTTTTTGAGGCAGACTACACGAAAAGCGAGATAATTAATACGTTTCTTGCGCTTTTAGAACTTTTGAAAAAACAAGTAGTATCAGCGTCACAAGACGAAGCATTTGGAGATATAATCCTTAATTTAAAGGACGGAGGAGAGGAAATAGATGGAGAAACTGACACAGATTATTGAGGCATTAATATTTGCGTCAGGCAAAGGTATAGCAAAACAAGACATAATTACCTCTATGCCTGAAATTACTATCAAACAAATAGACGCTTCAATTGAAGAATTAAAAAATAAATACAGTGGCGATAGCGGAGTACTTTTAATTACTTTTAACGGCAAATATCAATTCTGCACAAACAACGCTTATGGAGATAAAATTTCCGAAATTTTATTACCACTAAAAGAAAAAGAACTCTCCAAAGCACTTTTAGAAGTACTTTCTATAATTGCATACAAACAACCTATCACAAGAGCGGAAATTGAAGATATTCGTGGTCTAAATAGCGAATATTCAGTACAAATGCTCTCAAAGTTGAATTTAATTACCGTAGTAGGTAGAAAAGATGCAGTTGGTAGACCGTCACTATACGCAACAACAGACGAATTTTTAAAGAAATTTAATCTTGAATCAATCGATAGTTTGCCCGAATACGAAAGTCTTATTGATAGAATCAAAGTTATTGAAAGCGGTGAAGAGGAAGAGGTAAGCAACTCACTTTACAAAACTATTAACGTAGATGAAAACGGTGAGTTCGTCTCTTCATCTGAAACTGAAAAATTCGTAAATCTACAAAAAGAAACTGATTCAACTTTCAACGAATTTGAATCCGAAAAAGATTTTTCAAAAGCATTAGGTCTAGACGACGAAGAATTGCCCGACTTTTTAGAAGGAGAAGAGTTAGACGTAATTGAATAAAATTACATAGTTTTAATTAATAAGAGCATAATACTCGTATGGTAATTATGCTCTTTATTTTTACGATTTTATTATTTCCGATACGACTAAACGCAAAAGTTTATCTAAAACCGGAAGAAGAAATTATTTATATTAAACTTTTTTTATACAAATTTTTTATTAGTGACCTTAAAATTTTTATTTTTAATAATGAAATTAATTACAAAATAGGCAAAAGTAGACCTAAAGTTTTTAAATTCACAGTTCCATTTGAACAAAATAATAATCAACTGAATTACTTCAAAATAAAAAGAATTGACGTTTTGATTTATCTTGGAATAAATACTTTTATTTCAACGTTTGGCTCACTTATTCTTAAATTTATATCACAAATAGTTGGCGATAATTCAAAAAAATTAACAAAGGTTAGGGTATTACCTATTTATTTTTCAAATTCTTTGCATTTAAAAGGTAAAGTGGAACTTTCAACCAACATCTTGAAGATTTTATCGGCGCTTTTAGTGAATTTAATTTCAAATATACTTAAACAAAGAAAGGAGAACAAAAATGCTATTCAATAATCCGATTGAAAATATAATGAACTCAACTATGAACAACTTAAAAAATCTTTCCGACGTCGACACCGTTATAGGTAGACCTATCTCACTTCCCGACGGGTCAATGCTTATTCCCGTTTCTAAAGTTACGATAGGTTTTCTAATCGGCGGGGGAGAATTTAATGAATCACAACCCAAAAAAGCGGAATCTTTTCCATATGCGACGGGTAGTGGCGCAGGTATTAACGTAACGCCTATGGGATTTCTTCACTCCAACGGAAGCGTAAACACTTTTATCAAAACAACTGAAACGCAAGACAAATGGGGTGACGTAATAAATACCGTAATAAACTCAATCAAAAAGAAGGACAAAGATGAATAAAGTATTCTATAAATCAACAATATTGATAATACTTGTAGTGATTTTTTGCTTGCTATTTAGTCAATTTGCTTTTGCATCAACCGAAAGCGCTGAAATAGTCATAGAACAGTCTACAGGACGAATTTTACACGAAAGTAACGCCAGCAAACAAATGTATATGGCAAGCACAACAAAAATAATGACAGCTCTAGTCACTATCGAAAAATCTTCGCCCGACGAACTTGTTGTAATTCCAAAGCAAGCGCAAGGAGTGGAAGGGTCGTCAATATATATAAAAGCAGGAGAGGTTTATACCGTGCAAGATTTATTATATGGACTCATGTTGCGTTCGGGAAACGATAGCGCAACAGCTCTCGCAATACACGTAGCAGGCTCAACAGAAAATTTTGCAAAACTTATGAACGAAAAAGCAAAAGAATTAGGAGCGTTAAACACAAATTTTGTCAACCCTCACGGTCTTCACGACGACAATCATTACACAACAGCAAAGGACCTTGCTTTAATCACAAAGTCAGCATACGAAAAAGTTTTATTCAGAAAAATAGTTTCGTCAAAATATTACGACTTAAAGGGAAATAGGATTTACAATAAAAACAAACTTCTTGCAACGTTTGATGGCGCAGACGGAGTAAAAACCGGATATACGACGATAGCGGGAAGATGTTTAGTAAGTTCTTCAACTCGTAACGGCATGCAAGTAATTTGCGTAACTTTGAATTGTTACGATATGTGGGAGAGAAGCAAAACTCTAATGAATCGCGTGCACCAAAATTATTCTATGGTAAAAGTTTTAGATAAAAACGACACAATAAATATAAACAATAACTATAAAATAATTGCATCCGTCAGAAATGATAGGTTTTACCCACTTTTAGATAGCGAAATTCAACGAATAACACAACTAAACACACCTATTATTAAAGATAATAATTTGAAAAGTGGAGATTATTGCGGATTTAGCGAAATTTACCTAGACAATCACTTGATTTTTAAAGAAAATATATATAAAATATAATAAACAAAACAAGTATTTGGAGCAATTTATGAGAATAAACAAATATATAGCAGAATGCGGCGTTACTTCAAGACGTAACGCCGATATTCTTATCAAAGAAGGCAAGGTAAAACTAAACGGCAAGACGGTTACTTCTCTAGGCGTAGACGTCAACGAAGAAAACGACAGCGTGCTTGTTGACGGCAAAAAAATTGAATTACCAAACAAATATACATACGTACTTTTTAATAAGCCAAAAGGTTGTGTTACCACTTCAAAAGACGACAAAGGAAGAAAAACTGTTTTTGATTTTATAAAAACAGAAAAAAGACTCTTTTCCGTAGGTAGACTCGACTATGATTCAGAAGGTATGCTAATTCTCACAAACGACGGAGACCTTTCTTTTAGATTAACACACCCCAAAAATGAAATCCCAAAAACTTATTCAGTAAAAATCGAAGGCACCATCACCGAACAAGAAATAGCCAAACTTCGCAAAACCGTCGCTCTTCCAGGAGGAGGAGAATCTCATCATGCTAAAATCAAAAAGATTGAAGAAAAAGACGGTTTTACAAAACTTCAAGTAACCATATACGAAGGAAAAAACAGACAAATAAGACGCATGTTCGAATCGGTAGAAAAAACCGTTGTATTTCTTAAAAGAACGGCAATAGGCGATTTCAAACTTGGCGGACTATCAAGAGGTGGTTGGAGATATTTAACCGACGAAGAAATTTATTATCTTCAAAACGTATAATCGTCACCCCAAAAATTATAGGGTAGTGACACAAAAAATTCTTTACTTCGTCCTACGAGTTTATACTCGTTATTATAATTTATTATATAAGCCTCGATTCTATAAACGTAATCTAGTCCTTGGATTACGTTTTTATCTTTATATTCCAAAATTTCACCCTCGCCATCAAGAAGACAAACCTCCGCTTCTTCTCCCAAAAGCGTATTTTTAAATATTTTATATTTAACGTTTTTAAGTCCGTTAAATTTAAAAACCGGAGAGCCATCAACTATTTCAATATTCAATTTATCAAAACTGTCTTTTGGAATTTTATTCTCAGTTTCTAACACTTCACCATTAAATAGGTCGTAAAAAATCTCACTATTTTGCGAATATTCACTCGCTTTCAAAAGAATATGGTTCTGTTCATACTCGATTTTAGAAATAGGAATATCAATTATATTTTTAGGTCGAGGAAAATCTAAAGGTTTAATTGCTTTGTAAATTTCCGCTAAAACGTTCTTTACAATTTCAGTAGGATAAACACCCGCAGAGAAACTTGAATCAAGCGCTCCACCTTCACTATTATCTACGTTTCCCATCCAAGCACAAACAGTATTTTCCGTAGTGTAGGATATATTCCAAATATCGTTATTTTTGCTAGTATTTTTGTACGATACCGTTCCAGTTTTTGATGCAACCTGATAATCTTTTACGTTCAATCTAGATGCAGTTCCTCTTAACGCGCAATCCATCAACATATCTGTAATTAGATAAACGTTTTCCTCGCTTTCTACCGATTTAAAATTAATTGTAGACACGTCATATATTACGTTATTATTAGATGATAAAATCTTTGATATAAAAGATAATTCTTTGTAATAACCACCATTTGCAAGCGTCATATATGCCGAAGTGATTTGTATAGGATTTACGCCTTTTGTCATACCACCTAACGCCGTAGCAAGGTTGTAATCATCATCAAGAAACTCAAAACCGTATTTTTTTGCATATTCTAGCGACCTTTCAACCCCGTTATCGGCAAGCAGTTTGACCGCTATGCTATTTAGCGATTTAGATAGAGCAGTACGCATATTCGTCCACCCGTAATATTTGTTACCAAAATTTCTTGGATTATATCCGTTAAAATCTATTTTTTCATCAAACACTGGACTTGCAGGATAATAATCACCTCGAGCAATAACGGGTAAATACGAAACAAAAGGCTTAATAGTTGAACCTGGTTGTCTAAAAAACTCATTTACGTTACACGGATAAGAGTTATAGTAAGCAGATACCGTGCAAGTTTCGTTATCTGAAACGATAACAAATCCGTTCGCTTTGTTTTGACCATATTTCTCTTTTAAAAAACTATCACTATTTAACGTTAATTCAATCTTTTTTTGAAGTTCCGCGTCATAAGAGGTGTATATCTTATAATTGCCATATGCGTGTTCTTTTTCGTTTATTCCAAGTTTTGCGCACGCCTCGTCAATAACCGCATTAACAAAAGTT
>JAZQYG010000016.1:0-9854 GCA_045633305.1 Clostridia bacterium
TAAAATTAGCCTTTTCGCCCGGCAAACAATTAAGTTTGCCATCTTGAGAGACAAACTTCACAAAATACTCTTTTTGAATGAATTCGTCTTTTATTTTAAATTCCGCGCAAAAACTTTGAACACAAGGCAAATCTCTAAAAAACATAAACGGATTGATAATTCTAGCCATCATATACGAATCACCCTCTCCCCACAAAAACCACTCAAGTGGATTTTGTGAAACTCTGGCTAACTCTCCGCAAGGAATTGAATATTCAAAAATTCCACTTTTATCCTTTATAAAATAGCCAACGTAATTGTCCCTATCGTAAAGTTTGTAAACTTTCTCGCCACCTATTAAACTTGCACCAAAAACTTTTTTACTAAAAGAGTTTGAACGCATAAAAAATACTTGTTTTCTTGCGTTATTTTCAATTTGTAAAAAATGAAATTCTTCGGGATTTTTCACCTCTTTTAATTCAAAAAACGGTTCTTTTGGCTCTATTTCCGTCTTTTTTGCTCTTAAAATAGTTGAAAAGCCTTGAGAAATATAATACCTTTCATCCTTAGGAGAAAGAAAAATTGCTCCTATCGTTTTAGTTGAAAATTCATCAATTACATCTTTCATTAAACTCTTCATATAACCCTTTCCTCTTGCGCTTGTTTTTGTAGAAACACCCGAAACAAACAATGAAGAAATCAACGAATTTTTAAAATTTAACTGACGTGGCAAAAAGTAAATTGAAGACAAAACTTCTCCTTTTTCTTGGATAAACCTCACACTTCTTTCGCTATATATATTATCAAAAACGTAATTAACGTATTCTTTTTCATCACCAAATGATTCTTGGTATAATTGTTTAAGTTGTTGTTTTATTTCCATATCTCAAAAATAAAAGCCCCTTGCGGGGCTTATAATATTTATAATATTTCGAGGTTTTTCTTGTATGCCCTCTTGAACTCTACGCTTGAGGAAAGCGCGTCTTTAACCTCAAGTGAACAATCACCTTCAGTTTCAATCTTCATTATAACGCTATCACCTAAAACGTCACAATTTACGCCCTTAACCATACCGCTCATACTGCGGTCAAAACTTTCCGCAATACGGAGTATTACGCCAAGTTTACGAACTGCGTCAACGTCTTCTTCAGTGAGTACGTTCTTAAATTTCAATAAATCGTTATTTGAAATGTCGTTTTTACGATGAGCCCAAGCAACGAAAGACGCCATAATTATTTCTCTATGCGATACACCGTATAAGGTTGAATTCAATATCGTATACGCAGAGTGTTTATGATGGTCGTAGTACTTGATATGTTGACCTACGTCGTGCAAAATTGATGCAACTCTGAGCACTTTTATGTACGCTCTTGGTAATTTATGTAATACTTTCAATTGTTTAAACAACTGCATTGAAAGATTATAAACGTGCTCAACGTGAGAAATATTTTCGCCGTAATATCTAACCAAAGTATTCAAACTATAACCCAAAACGTCAGTTATAGGTCTTTCTGCTGTGGTAGATACGGCATATCTAAACATAGCGCCTTCTCTTAGTCCAGAGCCACTGATAATTATCTCGTTAAAAGGTATTTTATCCGTAACTGCTTTGATTGCAGCAAGCGCAGACGGGAATATGTCCGCTCTTCCACTACTCAAACCTTTTATTTTCATAGTTTGGTCGAGTTCCATTTTTTTGATAGTATCACAAATAGTGTGGAAAGATTCTGTCTTTATGTGATAGTTATGCGCTACGTCAAGAGGATATTTGCTCAAAAGTCTTGAAATTTTTCCAAGATTTCTGAACGAACCACCTACACCTATAAGTTGAGTATCGGGGTCAAGTTCATTAAGCCACTCAATGCCTTCGATTTGTTCTCTTACGTAGGAATTGATTTTTTCAAAAAGTTGTTCAGGAGAAAGGTCTTCATTTTTAAATAAATCGGTGAGCGTAACCGCGCCGAAAGGAAGGGTTACTTGAGCAAGTAAATGCTTACGATTATAATAAATAAGTTGTGTGCTTCCTCCACCAATATCTACAACGAGTCCTTTGGGAACGTCCATAGAATTGATAACACCGGTGTAGACAAGTTGAGCCTCCTCGTCTTGAGATAAAACCTTGAGTTTAATACCACAAGTTACGCCAACTTCGTCGAGAAAACTCTTTTGATTCTTTGCGCGTCTGACAGCAGCGGTTGCGTAAGCAAATATCTTATCAACGCGGTTAGCATCACACAAACGTCTAAACATTTTGAGCGTTTTGATAGTTTGCGCAACTCTAGTAGGTTTCAAGAAACCGTCCTTTTCCATATCTTGACCAAGTCTAACGCTCTCTTTGAGTTCGTCAAACACCATAAAATAACCGCCTTCGAGTATGTTTACTAACACAAGTCTGGCGGAGTTTGAGCCTAAATCAATAATAGCAATCTTTTCCATGTCTATCCTCTATTTTTTAACTGGGTGAATTATAACATAAAAAAATATCTTTGTATAGATGTATTTTAAAAATAATTATTTTTTGTACAACTTGTCAAAATGAGAAAAAAAATATTGTGCAAATAGCCCATACTCTATTTACACAATATATTGTAATTATGTACTATAAATATACTATATAGAAAGATATTTCTTAATATCTGAATACGAAGAAAATACTTTGTCGGTTATGGACAAAAGTTCCTCACGCGTTTTGTGACCAAAATCACATAAGATTGCATCTGCTCCGATTGACTTTGCAACTTCAAAATCATATTCAGTATCGCCTATAAGTAAAATCCTTTTGTTTTTGAGATTTTTCTCTTTGTAAAGTTGCTGTGCCTCTTCCGTTTTGCTTTTTCCGTGAAAATTATCCGTACCCACTATTGAATCAAAAAGTTCACTAACTCCAAAATAATCCGTTTGTTCTAAAAGTGAATTGATTTCCGTTGCTGAAAGTAGATACTGCTCGACTCCACGAGTTTTGAGTTCTTTTATCATATCAATTGCGCCGTCAAACAAAGTGCACTTTGGATAATATTCGTCGTATAAAGGCACGAAATGAGAGGCAACCTCTTCAAACGTATATCCGTCGAAATTAAATCCTACGCGCTCGTAATAACTGCGAACGGGAAAGGTAAACGCTTTTTTATACGTAAGTAAATCAACGGGTTTTAGTCCGTATTTTTCAAGCAACTGACACAAAATTTTCAAACACGCGTCAACGTCGTCGATTAGCGTACCGTTCCAGTCGTAGATAATAACGTCGTAATCCATTATTTACTTGCGCCTTCTTTTGCATTTGCAGTTAAATTAACAATATTTGCATTTTCCGCAAAACGTGCAAGCGATTCAGCGCTAGATACTGCCGATTGCGCGCTAGAATAATTCTCGCCTACGCACACGATACGTTTTTGATTAGTGAAAAGTTTATAACAGTACTGTCCGTTTTTATCTTGCTGAACTTTAACAGTTCCAACTTTTAGATATTTTTTAATTCTTTCAATATATTCTAAACAACTTGCTTCACTTGCGCGAGGTTCTCCTTTTAGCACGAGAACTCCGTTTGACGCGCGTAAAACAATTCCGAATTTTCCATTTTCTCTATCAACGATTTCCCATTTTCCAGGAAGATTGCTAGGCGCAACAGAAGATACCTCTACGATAATTTCTTCAAAATGATTGCTATCTTCTTCTCCTACACAACTAACTACGGGAAGATTATTTGCGGTGAGTCTTTTAACTGCTTCCAAACTACCCTCTGCAGACTTACGATATTTATAACTTTGTCCTACACACAAAAGTCTTGGGAAGGGAGGACGACTGGTTATTTTGAAACAGAAGTTTTCGTTCTTATCTTCGTTGATTCTTATATCGCCAGTTTCAATATTTTTTATAAGAGTTTTAATTCCCGCTTTTGCGCCCTCTTCCGTTGAATAAGCCTCGCTCGTTGCAAGTACCTCACCGTTTGACGCGCGAAGTAAATAGTAAAAAGAATTACCAGTTCTATGTATTTCCCATTTTGCTCCGCTTGCCTTGGGCGCTTTATTAGTTTCAACTTTAACCTCTGCCACCTTTTTTTCGTCAGTTTCTTTTACCACTTTTTTAACAGAAGTTTTATTAGCGGTGGGAGTGGCTACTTTTTCTTCCTTTTTAGCCTCGGAATATTCGTGGTCTATAACGGTTACACTCTTTTTGCGAGGAGAAAAAGTGCTTTCTCTCTTTGCTGGTTTTGCTTGCACCGTAACTCTTTTGGTAGTAATTGCAGGTTTTTCTTCAACTTTTTCTACAACTTCTACCTTGGGTTCGTTTTCAACAACTACTTCAGGAGTAACCTCTATAGGCTCAACTTCAATTTTTTCCGAGTTTTTATCGTCAACCGCAAGGGCTTTTTTAGCAAATTCTTCTTCCGCAGTTTTTTCACCTTCCGCGCGTGCTATATCACTTGCAAATTTTTTATTTCTCTTTTTACCTATAGAAATAGCGACAATTATAGTCATAAGTAACAAAATTGCGCCGATTGCAATCATAGTGTACAAAACGTTTTGTTCCATCCATAAAATAATCTTTTCTATCATTACTTTTTCTCCTTAATTGTAATTATTGTGCTTGAATCATTTCAACTACAATCCAAAAATTGCTACGTTCAAATATTTGTACTTTGTACGTTTTTCCAGAATAAAGTTTAATACCGCTCTTAACGTACATAGTACTTCGATATAAAGGATTAGTTTTTTCCGTGTCACTCTCTTCATAATATTGAACACCCATCGCTTTATTATCAATTCCCGAAGGTAAATCAGATAAAACAACCGTTTTATATACGGGTTCGTCGTTTACGTCACTAACAACGTTGCATAGCGTTACGATAAATACAACTATACAAGCGATAACGCAAATAAGAGCAAGAACTTTTTTCGTTATGCCCCACGCTGACCAAAAATCTTTAGGTAAAGCCTTGCGCGTTTTATACGTAGAAACGGTATTGATAACGTAAAAAACTATAAGCGCAATAACGCAAATAAAAATCACGGACAACATACCAAGTGATTCATAAATATAAGTATGCTCGGGGTTAGAGGCTAATGCATTTCCGAGAGAATCAAGTCCTATCGGAATCAGTATTACCGCAACCGTGAGCAGTATCATAAACAACCAAAAATGTTTCTTTTGAGAACTTTTATCGTAAGCCATATGTACCTCTAAAAATGTGTTATTTACTCAATTTCAGTTTTAATCTCATTACGTGCTACGCTCTCTTTTTTATTATTAATCATAAATAATACGACAATAAGCGCAACCACGAAAACGATACAATAAGGGAACAATACGTTATACGTATCGAACACGATATTGCTTATAAATAGTCCGCTAAGAGCGGGGGTAATTGACTGAGCAAGCATTGACGCCGTGTAATAGTAACCGGTGTATCTGCCCGTTTCTTCAGCGGAACAGTTATCCACAACCATAGGATAGATGTTTATAGTAATGAGAGCAAATCCTGCTCCACCTATGAAGAAAAACAGCATCAAAATAAGCGAAAATCCCATAAGATAACCGATAAGACCTATTCCGCCGTATGCAACTATCAACAAAAATCCACCTAACATAACGGTTAATTTTCTTCCAAATTTTTGCGCAAGTAGCGCCGCGGGGACCGCAAATGCAAAAGTAGCAATCCCAAAAGGCACCATCGCCAAACTACCCGGTTCCATATTAAAAGGAAGTCCAGTCACGTTTCCGTAAACTTCTTGGCTATAAAGTGAAATAAATGTTTCTACCGCGTTATTTGCCATATAAGCAAAGAATACAACGAGGAGCATAAGCCAAACGTTTCTTTTGTTCGTTTTTGCGCGCGTACCCTTTTCTTCCTCTTCCTTTTGGTCCTCTTCTTCATTTATTCCGTGCTCTTCAAGTAAATTTTTGTAATCCTGCACGAATTTTGGCTCTTTTACCTTCCAAAGCATTATAAGTAAGCAAACAATCATTATTGATGAAACGATAATAAACGGTAAGTTTTCGTTCATTTTAAACAAAAACATTATGCACAAATATCCGATTGCAAAGCCTACCCCACCCATAAGGTTAATTACGCTATTACCTTTGCTACGAAGGGCTTTAGGCGTAATATCAGGCATAAGCGCAACGCAAGGAGCTCGATAAATATTCATAAAAACTAAAACGAGAAGAATATTTGCTATCAAAAGCCAAATATGACCGGTATTCTTGCTTAATGGTAAAAACACAAAAGCACTAGCCGATAGCACTATACCTATGATAATGTAAGGCATACGTCTACCTATACGCGTTTTAGTTTTATCTGAAAGATTGCTCATCAAGGGTATCATAAAAAGAGCAAATAAATTATCAAGAGCCATTACGATACCAACTATTAAGTCACCACCAAGTATTTCCGAAAGAAAATCTTTCAAAAAGAGAGGTACCACCCAGTTGTATACTTGCCATAACATCATTATGGTTAAGAAACCAAAACCGATGTAAACAGTTCTTTTTAAATCAAGTTTCATACTATCTTCTCCAGTATCATTTTTTCAAAATAAACGCTCTCAACAAAATCTCTCGGCGCAAATCTCACGATATTAAACTCTTTGAAATGTTTGTAATGAGTGTTTAGCACGACGGGTGTAGCCTCGTCGATTTCCTCACAAGCAGAACGAATCCCCTCGATAAAATCATTGATTTTGTTATCTTTTGCAAGATATATCACTTCGTTTAATATCTTTTCGTCCTCGCCTACCGTACGTAGCCAAATTTTAGTTCTTTTCGTATCTTTGTTTTGCATTTTCTACCGCTTTTATAAGTTCGCCCTCATCAATAGGCTCACCGCATTTACTAAATCTTGCTAAATATTCGACGTTACCTTCTCCGCCTTTTATAGGTGATGGTAAAATACCGATACATTTGAGACTCGTAAAAGTCAACATTCTTTTTAGTACGTCTAAGTGAACGCCGTAATCCCTTACGATTCCACCTTTGCCTACTTCTTCACGTCTTGCTTCAAACTGTGGTTTAATCAAAAAAACGCACTCGCCACCATCTTCAATAACGGATTCAGCAACAGGAAAAACGTGTTTTAATGATATAAATGATAAATCTCCACAGATAAAATCATATTTTTCACCGAAAGTATCTTCGTTGCAATAACGAATATTCGTTTTTTCCATTACGCGTACTCTTTCGTCTTGGCGAAGTTTCCAAGCAAGTTCAACTCCTACGTCAACGCAACATACGCTTTTTGCTCCGTTTTGCAACAAGCAGTCCGTAAAACCACCGGTTGACGAACCTATATCCAAACATTTTTTATCCTTCACGTCAAGAGTAAAACCCTCAATTGCGCCTGCAATTTTGTATCCCCCTCTTGAAACGTATGGACACTTTTGTTTGAACTCTATATTTGCATCTTCTTTTATAAGATTACCCGCTTTGTCACTGCGCACTCCGTCAACGAAAATCCTACCCGCCATTATTTCTGCTCTCGCCTCGGTGATATCCTTAACTAATCCAAGCGAAAGTATTAACTCGTCTAATCTTTTTCTCATATTTCGAGTACTCTTTGTGCGTTTTTATAAAAAATCATTTCTCTTTCCTCTTCCGTGAGGTCAAGTTTCATAATTCTTTCAATCTCTTCTTTTGCCGACCACATAGGATAATCGGTAGCAAAAAAGAATCTATCCGCTCCGTGCATATGGATAATATCACACGCTTGCTCCGGAGAAAGGAAAAAGAGAGCGGAACAAGTATCGAAATAAACGTTATCAAGTCCTTTATATACGTCTACTTCATACCAACGCTGGTATCCACCAAAATGAGCGGCAATAACCTTGAGCTCTGGGAATTCTCGACAAATTTTGGCGAGCCTTGGAGGTGCGCTAAACTCGTATCTCTCGTCACCCGCGTGAAAAAGTATAGGAAGTTTGCCCTCTACCGCGCGATAAATTTTAAATACGTTGTCGTCGTCAATATAAAATTTTTGAAAATCTGGATGAAGTTTTACACCTTTAACCCCTAGAGGCAAAACTCTATCTACCTCTCTTTGTATTTCATACTCCGTCATCTCTGGGTGGAGAGTCATAAAAGGAATAAAGCATGGGTATGCATCCTTTGCCGTCAATATAAAATTATTTATTGCTTGCACTTGATGAACGGTCGTTGCAAGCGAGTGAATAACGTATTTACTTACGCCTACCTCACTACCATTTTTTAAAAGTCCATCAATAGTTCCAGCTTTAGCCATAGGAATATGATAAAAATCACCTATAGCGTGAACTGCTCGGTCTGCAATTTTATCAGGGTAAACGTGCGCGTGTGTATCAATTATTTTTCCAAAGTATTTGTTTTCCATTTTTAAGTCTTCCATAACTACGTTAAATATTGTAGCACAGTAAAATTTTACAGTCAAACGTTAATTTACAAATTTATTTATTTTATAAATAAAAGACAGTTTAAACACGCGCTACAGTTAATTGACAAAGTGTTTATAAAGCTATATACTTTACGTATTCTAGAGAAAAAGGAGCGCAAATGGAAACACTTATTTCGGTCAACTCAATAATCGGTTTATTGATGACAATTTGCTTTTTATATCAATGGCTTTATGTTTTTATAAGTTTTAAAAAGCCTAAGAAATTCGCCGACGCCCCTCCCTCAAAATATGCAATTTTAATTTCTGCTAGAAACGAAGAAAAAGTTATTGCAAATCTAATTAAAAGTATAAAACTTCAAAATTACCCCTCAAATCTCATTGACGTATACGTAGTTGCAGACAACTGCACGGACAACACTGCTAGCGTTGCAAAATCCGCAGGAGCAAACGTTATAGAAAGGTTTAATACCGAAAAAATCGGCAAAGGTCACGCGCTTAATTTTCTCGTTCATCATATATGGAATACCGTAGGTCAAGGCGTATACAAAGGTTACATAATTTTTGATGCAGACAACCTTTTGGATTCTAATTTCGTTCACGAAATAAATAAAGCGGTAGCCTCTGGATATAGACTCGTAACGAGTTATATAAACGCAAAAAACTTTTCAAAAAACTGGATAAGCGCTTGTAGTGGTACTTGGCATATGCGCACCTCCGTACAATTCAATAGAGCAAGAATGATGCTTGGCATTAGCAACACTATGATAGGCACTGGCATTTTCGTTGACGAAAGTATCGTCATTGAAGACGGAGGATTTATATCTAAAACACTTACTGAAGATATAGAACTATCCTATCGTTGGATTGCAAGAGGTGAAAAAATCGGATTTTGTAACGACGCAATTTTCTACGACGAACAACCTACCTCTTTTAAATCCTCTTTTCATCAAAGAGTTAGATGGTTCAAAGGCTCGCTTTCGAACTATCTCATTCACGGACCAAAACTTCTTGCCGGTTGTTTCAAAAAAAGAGCGCTCTCTTGCTTGGACGTATTATTGCTCGTAATTCCTTTTGCTCTCATTACAATCGTTGCAATAGGTCTAAATTTAGGAATAGGTATAGACTTAATTGCGCGTGGCAAATTCGATACACTGAGCGCATTATCTTTACTCGTAAAAGGTTTAATTAGCGGATACTTTTTTGCCTTCTTTATGGCATTTTTTGTAATGCTAACTGAACGCAAACGTATAGTGTGTCCGTGGTGGAAAAAAATGTTATATTGTCTAATTTTCCCCATACACACGGCAAGTTATGCATTAGTTATAATTTACGGGCTATTCAGTAAATCAAAATGGAAACCTATTGAACATAACGACGATACAACTATTGAAAACTTTTTAGATAAAGGGAATAAATAATGCTTGAAAAATCTAGAAAAACATTATTTCCTCTGCTCGCCTCCTTTATTTGGGGTACGGCATTTGTAGCGCAAACTTTTAACGAAACCGGAGCGTTT
>JAZQYG010000017.1:0-6235 GCA_045633305.1 Clostridia bacterium
GCAATTTGTAAAAGATAATATATGCGCTCCTCTTGGTATAACGGATTTGTACTATCATAAAGAAGGGATAGAAGATAGAATAACCGCGCAGTATTCAATGCGAAAGGACGGCTCAATTCACCCTGTGCTTCTTTTGAATGAATATATTTTTGCGCCCTCTTATGATTCAGGAGGAGCAGGGGTAATTACCTCTTGCTCAGAATATTCGAAAATTCTTGACGCTCTAGCCTGTTACGGCGTGGGCGCAAACGGTGAGAGAATTTTGACTCGTGAGTCTGTTGAGGAGATGAAGAAAAACAGACTAGACGAAAAAAGGCTAGCCGATTTTTATAGAAGAGGTAACGGTATGGGGTGTTACGGCTATGGACTGGGCGTACATACTCTTATAAAAAATTACGACGAGGTAAGCGGAAATAAGAGTTTATCAAATATCGGTGAATTTGGTTGGGGAGGCGCGTCTGGCGCAAATATTACGATAGATACGGCGGAAAATTTAAGCGTATTTTTCGTAATGCATACTCTCAACGTCCCAGTTGGAAAAGGTTTAGGCGCAAATCATAACGAAAGTTACAGATTCAAAACTCGTGACCTAGCGTATATAGGTTTGAAAGAATAAGTGCGATTTAATTCGCACTTTTATTTTGCTCAAAAAAAGGGTTATAATTGCGTTAAGTATTGACTTATAGCAATTTATATGATAAACTGGGTGCGATATAGTATATATAATATACTAAGCAAGTAATAATGGGGAATTATATGAAATCAAAATCTTTTGAAAAGAAAGTATGGCTTGCCACTCCTACTATGCACGGAGAGGAACTAAAGTACGTTACGGAAGCGTACGAAACCAACTGGATGAGTACGGTTGGCGCAAATATTAACGAAGTGGAAAAAATTATTGCAGACAAAATCGGCGCAAAAAGAGCAGTTGCTTTATCTTGCGGAACGTCGGCATTGCATCTTGCGGTAAAACTTGCAGGAGTAAAAAGCGGAGACAAGGTTTTTTGTAGCGATATGACTTTTTCGGCAACGGTCAATCCCGTGCTTTACGAAAATGGCGAGCCAGTTTTTATAGACACCGAGTACGATACTTGGAATATGGACCCAGATGCGCTAGAAAAAGCCTTTGAAATTTATCCCGACGTAAAGGTAGTCGTAGTTGCAAACTTATACGGCACCCCCGCAAAACTTGACGAAATTAAGGCGATATGCGATAAACGTGGAGCAACTTTGATAGAAGACGCAGCGGAATCTTTTGGCGCGACTTACAAAGGCAAGCAGACTGGTAATTTTGGCAAATATAACGCAATATCCTTTAACGGAAACAAGATTATAACCGGCTCGTCCGGCGGTATGCTTTTAACTGACGAGGATGAGGGCGCGGATAAAGCGCGTAAATGGAGCACTCAATCAAGAGAATGCGCACCTTGGTATCAACACGAAGAAATCGGATACAACTATCGTATGAGCAACGTAATTGCAGGTGTTGTACGTGGACAAATTCCCTATCTTGAAGAGCACGTTGCAAGGAAAAAGGCAATTTACGAGAGATACGAAGAAGGATTCAAAGGTTTACCCGTTAAGATGAATCCGTATATAAAAGAGGAAATGGAGCCTAACTTTTGGCTTTCTTGTATGTTGATTGATAGAGATTACCTTTGTAAACAAGAAAGGGGAGATTTAAACGCAGTTTACGTAAAAGAAAAGGGCAAGAGTTGTCCTACCGAAATTCTTGAAAAACTTAGCGCTCTCAACGCAGAAGGTAGACCTATTTGGAAACCTATGCATATGCAACCGATTTTTAAGGGTTACGATTTTGTTTCTTTGGACGGCAAGAACGTCGGCGAAGATATCTTTGATAGAGGATTGTGCTTGCCTAGCGATATAAAGATGACGAAAGAGGAACAAGACGTAATTATCGAGACGGTAAGAGATTGTTTTAGATAGACGAAGGAGCAGAAAGTATGAAGGTACTCGTTACCGGAGCAAATGGATATTTAGGCCGTGGCGTGGTGAAAACGCTATGTGATTTTGGCGCAACAGTAATTGCAACTGATTTTAGCGTTGACGGCTTAGATGAAAGAGCGCAAAAAATAGCGGGAAACTTGTTTGAAGTACAAAATCCTTACGAGTTTTTTGATAAACCAGACGTTGTTTTGCATATGGCGTGGAGAGACGGATTCGTTCATAACTCTTCCGCGCATATAGAAGATTTACCTCTTCATTACGCATTTTTAAAGAATTTTTCGCTTAGTGGAACAAAAAGAATAGCCGTAATGGGCAGTATGCACGAGATAGGTTTTTGGGAGGGATGTATCGACGAAAATACGCCTTGCAATCCTATGAGTTTATACGGAATATCAAAGAACGCATTAAGACGAGCAGTAGAACTTATGTGTAAAGACGCTGGAATTGATTTTCAGTGGCTTAGAGGTTACTATATCGTTGGTAATAGTGAAAAAGGTTCTTCAATTTTTTCTAAAATTGTAAAAGCGGAAAAAAGCGGGCAAGAACTTTTCCCTTTTACGACGGGACAAAATAAATACGATTTTATTTCGTATGAAGATTTTTGTTATCAAGTTGCAAACGTTGTAGTTCAAAATGAAATTAACGGAATAATTAACGTTTGTTCTGGTAAACCTGAAAAACTAGCAGATAGAGTAGAACGTTTTATAAAAGAAAACGGATTTAAAATCAAACTTCAATACGGAGTTTTCCCCGATAGAGCGTACGACTCAAAAGAGGTTTGGGGAAATAGTGACAAAATAAATGCAATAATCAAAAGAGCGGAGACAAAATGAAACTTGCTATAGTAGGAATTTTTTACGACGGATACGAAGATTTATGGTATGACTTTATCAATCTTTTCAAAAAGAACTGGCAAGATTGTCCATATCCATTGTATATAGTCAACAATTCCAAAGAACTTAATCCTGAAAAAGCAAATATTGAAGGAATAGAGGTTCTCCACGCGGGGGACGATGCGGAGTATAGCAGAAAGGTTCAACTTGCGACTACTCAAATAGATGCGGATAGATATTTATTTTTGCTTGAAGACTTTTTCATTTATAAGAAAATCGACAATGCAAAAATCGAAGAGATACTCGACTACGTTCAAAATGAAGGGATAGAGTATTATACTCTTCCTATGCTTGAGTTTGTGGACAAGAAGGAAAAAGAAAAAGCATCTCCATTTAACGACGTTTACAAAATAGGCAAAGAAAAAGAATATCTTTTTAGTTGTCAGCCCTCTATATGGAAGAGAGAATTTATTGCAAATCTTATAGGCAAAGAGAATTATAACGCTTGGATATTCGAAGGCATATACGCAAGATGTGATAAACTCAGAAACGAGGAATTTCTTTCAAAGTCGTTAGTTGATTACAGAAACGTACTTAATTTAAAACACGGAGCAGTTCAAGGCAAAATGTTACCTAAAACGGTAAAAGTTTTGAAGAAGAACGGTTATTTGCTTACTAGCCCGAGAGGGAAACTTTCCCAAAAACAATTGTTTGTAAGATTTATTAAGGGAATAGTTCGTAAAGTTTTCACCGTTTTGCCTGCACCTAAATTCGTAAAAGCAAGAACGCAGTCGGTATTTGCAAAGTACGGCGAAGAGATAGACCGATTGAAAGACGTAATAGTTACGGATGAAATGATAGCATCTTGCCTTTCATTGAGAGGTAACAAATGAAAAGACTCATAAAAGCGCTCTATACGAGACTATTCAATTTTAAACTCTTTTTTTTGAATAAGAGAATCAAGAAAGGAGTTTTTATCGGTCGCAGAACAGAGGTAAAAAATCGCAAATATTTATATATAGGCAAAAATGCGCGTATAGGTAATGGATTTATCGCAAGGTTTTACGATAACTTTGAAGGCGTAAAGTACGAGCCTTCCGTTATCATTGAAGAGGACGCTTATATCGGAGATAATTTCAAAATTTTATCAAACGATAAAGTTAAAATTTGTAAAAACGCTCTTCTTGCAAGCGATATATTTATAACTACCGAAAATCACGGCATGGACCCAGAGTGCGGAATCAAGTACGGTAAACAAACCTTAACGAATAAGCCCGTGGAACTGGGAGAAAACTGTTGGATAGGAGAAAAAGTGGTAATACTTCCCGGTGTAACGGTTGGTAAATACTCAATAGTGGCGGCGGGTTCGGTTGTTACGCGTTCTGTGGAAGATTATACGATTGTTGCTGGGAATCCAGCAAGAGTAATAAAAAAATACAATTTTGAAACTAAAACTTGGGAAAAAGCATGAAAAATAGATACAAGTACGTGTTTGCTGTATTGACGTATAGAAATTCGGTAGACGTTTTGGACCTTATAGCAAGCATAAAAGAAAAAGTAGAAGATTACAAAATCATAATTGTAAACAATTTTTACGACGAAGAAAGCGAAAAAGAAATCAAAAAAATTGCAGATGAAAATTCTTGTGATTTTATCTCTTCTGAAAATCTTGGTTATAGCGTAGGTAATCATAAGGCTATTCGTTTTGCAAAAGAAAACTATGATTTTGATTACGTTATAGTTGCTAATCCCGACACGATAATCAAAAAGTTTGATGAAAAGTTAATGGCAAAAGCACCTTACGGTGTAATTGCGCCTCAAATAATATCGAAAAGTGGACGAAATCAAAATCCTATGGTTGCTTATAATAGTAAATTTGCGTGCAAAATGCTATATAAGGGAATAAAAGACGACAAAAAGTTTGCATTTAACGTAGGAAGAATTATCAATAAAGGCTTGTCTATATTCAAAAAAATAATAAAAGCGTTAACTTTCAGAAAATTCATCAAAATTTATCAACCACACGGAAGTTTTATGATGATACCTTCTCGTGTAATAGATGCAATAGGAATGCCTTTTGATGAAAACTTATTCTTGTTCGCAGAAGAAGGTGTTATTGCTTGGAAATTAAAAAGAAAAAATATCCCAGTGTATTACACTGCTGAAGTTTCTGTTTATCACAAAGAGGACGGGTCGATGCAATTCCGTTCCGACATAAGCCAAAGATGCAAAGAAGCGAGTATATACTTTTACGAGAATTATACTTTTAAGAAGTAGAAATGCAATTTGTTGTTTTGATATTAGCAATACTGTTGCTCGTTAGCATAAAGTTTTTATGTAAGAGCATTTTTACACCCTCTGCGATTAACGCGCTTATGTGGGGTATTTTTGGTGTTGCGACAATATTATTCTACGCATTTTCACCGTCAATGAGTTACGTTGGCGTTATATTCTTGCTTATTTATGCTTTCGTTATGATTTTAGGAGAGCATTTAGGAAGCAAGATTACTATCGTAGAGGCAGAGCGAAGATTGCCTAGAGCAAAGAACGTTTCCAAACAAAAACGAGTTCTTATAATATTTTTGATTCTTGCTCTATTTAAAGAAGTGTTATCCGTTTACCTCAATGGGTATTCGCTATCAGACTTTACGAATTTAGAAGCCTTTTTGAAAATGAATAACGAAATGGCGCTCAATAGATATCACGGCGACGGCGCTTATTATAACGTTGTTCTTCAATTCTTGGGATGTTTTACCTATATGACGCCTTTTTGCGGTGGTTGGCTTATGCACTATAGACAAAACAAAAAAGATTTATTTTTGTGTCTTGCATCCTTTATTCCTATGGCAATTTCCGTCCTTATGACCAACGGAAAAATAGGAATAATCGTTTCTGTAGCCCTTTTTGCAATAGGCTTTATTCTTTCTTACATTTCAAAAAATAAAAAAACTTTACCTATCAACAAAAAGTTTGTAATGATAATAGCAGTTTGCGCTATAGGTTTCGTAGGGGTAATGCTTTTCGTTATGATGGCAAGAACGGGAACTCTTGACTCGGAAACGTTCGCTATAATCGTTGACAAATTTGGAATATATGCCTTTGGACATATGGAAGCGTTTGACGTTTGGTTCACTAACGTATTTTTAAATTCAAATTTTAGTTTTGATTTAGGTGAAAATACTGTTTTATCTTTATTTAATATATTTTTTGGCTCGGAAAAAATTTCGGGTGTATACGAAGTGATGGAGGGCGCTACTTCAAACGTATTTACTGCTTATCGTGGAGTAATTGAAGATTTTGGTGTTCTAGGCACAGGAATAGTTGTGTTTGCGTTAGGTTTTTTGAGTGGAATATTATATAGAATTATTAGTAAAAATAAGTCGTCTTCACCGATTTGTGTGACTTTAATATCTGCAATATATTTTTGGGTAATA
>JAZQYG010000018.1:0-4137 GCA_045633305.1 Clostridia bacterium
ACAAGGAAGAGAAGACGTTGAAAAACGCATAAAAAGCCTTTTAGATTCAAAAAAACTTTAATTATATTGACAATATAACCTTATTAGTGATAAAATAATGATAAGAATATTAGGAGAATTATAATGAGCGTATTTGATAAATTATGGTTGTTTATCCGCAAATTGTGGTATGTAATTATTATTTGTGCAGTCGTTGGTGCAGGTCTTGGATATTTAACATCAATAGAAACAAAAGAAAAATATAATTACGTCACATCTGCAAAATTGATAATAGATGTTAATGAGCTAGGAAATGTTGTTGACGATGATTTTAACAAGTATAATACTGCTTATGCCTTGTTCCCGACAATCAAAGATTTGATTTTTTCACAAGGGATTGTACTTGATAGAGTATGTGAAGAGTATAATTCTATACACGGAACACAATACACTGTACAAAACGTTCAAAAAAATACTTGGGCAGAATTTAATGAGTCATCATTGGTTTTTACGCTATACTATCAAGATGAAAACAAACAAAAAAGTCTTGATTTTTCTGATTTAATGGTTAAATATGTCATTGAAACAATAAATCAACTTGCTGATAACGTTAAATTTAAACTTTTTGAAATGACGATATATACTTCGGATACGATAACTATTAGCGGGGATGCTACTGTACTTGAATCGTATAAGAAAAATGTTTTGACTAATTATGGTGAAATTTATAAATCAGTAGAAACAAATCTCTCAAGCAATCCATCGACTCAAAATGAGTATGTTCAGGAAAAAGATATAATAAATGGACTTTCGATAATTAATAATGATAACGGAAGTATAAGTTTTACGTATAAAGGTTCTTCTGAAATTGTGGCAGAAGAAGTCATTAAATATCTTGTTTCCGCTGAAAAACTTCAATCTTTGACCGCAGTCGGTGAAATTAAATTTACCAAAGAAAGAATTCAAGATAAATATTGTGTTGAACAGTTAATTGAAGGCGGTTCCAACAAAGGACAAAACATTATAATATTCACGTTTTTAGGAATATTCGTATCAATTGTTATGCTTTGTGTTATACATTTAATCATAGAAGAAGAAAAAAAAGTAAAGGCATTAAAAACAACTGTTCCTAGTTCAGAAGAAAAGAGCGAATAATCTTAATTAAATTTAATTTGTTTTAAACGCGGGCAGGTGATGCCTGCCCGCATTTTTAAATTACTCGTTAGAGTTTTTTCGGGAGTTTTCCCAAATTTTCACAAAAGTTTACTTAATTCATTTTAGGAGGTAAAATTGATTACAAAGCAAAAATTAAAGGATGCTACGCACTACGAACTTAGTGTATTAGCGGAGGCTCTTGAAATAGAGCGTGAAGGCAAAAGCGACGACGAATTAAGAGAACTTATTCTCGTTGCAAACGCTGAAAAAGTGAAAGAAGAAACAAAACCTGCGAAAAAACGCGGTAGGCCGTCTAAAAAATCGCAAGAAGTTGAGCAAATTGCTCAATCCGAAGAAATCGTTGAAAAAAAACCTGCAAAAAAAACAATTAAATCAACAAATAAGAACGTAAAGGCTGAAAGTCAAAGCGTTGAGACGCAAATAGAAAAAGTCGAGCCCGAAAAAAACAATATCGAACTTATAATAAAAGAAGGTATTGAATCGGGAGAGGTTGAAAGTTGTAGTGGCGTGCTCGATATTCATGCCGACGGATACGGATTTATAAGAGTGCGCAACTATGAGCCGGGTGAAGGTGATATTTACGTTGCGTCCGCTCAAATCAAAAAGTTTAAGTTAAGAAGAGGGGATTTTATCCAAGGTTGGGCAAAAAAGACCTATGATAATAAACCCGCAGGCATTATAAGAATAGATGCGGTTAACGGTTTTAAACCCGAGGAGTTAGATAATAGACCTAATTTTGACGATTTGACGCCGATTTATCCCGACGAAAGATTAAAACTTGAGATAAATAACGTCAAAAACGATTTGGCAGTACGAGCAATCGATTTAATTGCGCCTATCGGTAAAGGTCAGCGTTCAATGATAGTTTCACCTCCTAAAGCAGGTAAAACCACTCTTTTGAAACAAATTGCAAATTCCATTTCGGCAAATTATCCAGACGTAAAACTTTTCGTCTTGCTTATAGACGAAAGACCGGAAGAAGTTACCGATATGCAACGTTCTATAAAAGGTGAGGTTATATATTCAACCTTTGACGAAATGCCCGAGCACCACACGAGAGCAGCGGAATTTTTACTAGCAAGAGCAAAAAGAGAGGTGGAGCACGGTCAAAACGTAGTTATTTTGATGGATAGTTTAACTAGACTTGCAAGGGCGTATAACTTGACTATTCCTCCTACGGGCAGAACGCTTTCGGGAGGTATAGACCCTGGAGCCCTTCATAGTCCCAAGAGATTTTTCGGCTCGGCAAGAAATATTGAAAACGGTGGAAGTTTGACTATTATTGCTACCGCTCTCGTTGATACGGGTAGTAGGATGGACGACGTCATATACGAGGAATTCAAAGGTACTGGTAATATGGAAATTCATCTTGATAGAAAACTTTCCGAGAAGAGAATTTTCCCTGCGATAGACTTGAATCGTAGTAGTACAAGACGAGAAGAATTATTGCTAACTCCGGATGAACTTGAAGGCGTATGGAGTATGCGCAAACTTTTAAATTCGGGCGACCCCGCCGAGTCTGCGGAAAATCTCGTCAAGATGATGTTAAAGTCGGACAATAACGAAGAATTTATTAAACAACTTAATCTTCAAATGAGAGCGCTTCAAAAAGAAGGCTATACAATACTATCGAGAAATTAAAAGGAGAACAAAATGAGTAAAATTGCTATGAAAACTCCCATCGTAGAAATTGATGGGGACGAAATGACTAGAATTATCTGGAAAGGAATCAAAGATAAATTGATAAATCCTTTCGTAGACCTCAAATCTGAATATTACGATTTAGGGCTTGAAAATAGAGAAAAAACGGCAGACAAAGTTACTTCTGATTCAGCAGAGGCAATCAAAAAGTACGGAGTAGGCGTAAAATGCGCAACTATTACTCCTAACGCGCAAAGGATGACGGAATACAATCTCACAAAAATGTGGAAAAGTCCTAACGGCACGATAAGAGCAATCCTTGACGGAACTGTATTTCGCGCGCCCGTACTCGTTGACGGAATTTCTCCTCTCGTATCGGGTTGGAAAAAACCTATCGTGATTGCAAGACACGCATACGGTGACGTATATAAAGACGTAGAGGCGTACGCTGAGCAAGGCGAAAAGGCAGAACTCGTTATAACTGGCAAAAACGGCGAAAAGAGAATAACGATATTCGATTACGAAAAGAGCGGTGGCGTAGCGCTTGGTATGCATAACACCGACAAAAGCATCAAAAGTTTTGCTCGTTCTTGTATGAATTACGCGCTTTCAGTTAAAAAAGACCTTTGGTTCTCTTCAAAAGACACTATTTCCAAGACCTACGACCACAGATTCAAAGATATTTTTGCTGAAATTTATGAAAACGAATACAAATCAAAGTTTGAAGAGGCTGGAATTGAATATTTCTATACTTTAATCGACGACGCCGTAGCAAGAATAGTAAGAAGTGAAGGCGGTATGATTTGGGCTTGTAAGAACTACGATGGAGACGTTATGAGCGATATGGTTGCAACTGCTTTTGGAAGTTTGGCAATGATGACGTCCGTTCTCGTATCACCCGACGGATATTACGAGTACGAGGCAGCGCACGGAACGGTAACTAGACACTATTACAGATACTTAAAAGGAGAGGCAACTTCAACTAACCCCGTTGCAACTATTTTTGCTTGGACGGGCGCTCTTGCAAAGAGAGGCGAGATGGATAACACTCCTGAACTCGTTGCATTTGCCGAAAAACTTGAAAAAGCAACTATTTCAGTAATAGAATCGGGCGTTATGACTAAAGACCTCGTTGGATTATTCCACAAAGAAGGCGTTACTCCAAGAGGGGTTACAACGGACGAATTTTTGGATGCAATTGCCAGTGAACTTGCATAACACAATAAAAAGAGAATTGATTTTTCAATTCTCTTTTTTTAGTCAAAATGATACGAAAGTTTGACAAGGCACTGTATATAGTGTTATAATCATTACAATAAATCTTTAAGTTGATACGAGATA
>JAZQYG010000019.1:0-1912 GCA_045633305.1 Clostridia bacterium
CCTATTTCGCGTTTACATAAACTTTTGCGTAAGTTATTTGTAGAGTTAGTGTCGCAACTATGCGAAAAGGCACTTTGTAGTGTCGTTTGCATAGCAAGCGACACTTTTTTTATAGGAGAGAAAATGAAAAAGAAATTCATACTACTAACCGTTACATTATTACTTGCTTTGAGTATGCTTTGTGTGATCGCGTGCGGAGGTGTTAGCGTTAAATTGAATTTTGTCGTAGACGGAGAAACGTATCATACGGTTGAAATTAACGGACAAAAACCCGTCGAACTTCCCGAAAATCCTATGAAAGATGGATACGTGTTTGACGGATGGTTTTGGGACAAAGACGTTTGGGAAAATCCTTTTACTGCAAACGCTCTTTTAAGCGTGTCGTTATCTTCAGATGTTAGCGTTTATGCAAAATTTACACAAGAGCATACGCACGAATACGGTGTTTGGGTAACGAATAATAATGGTACACATACAAGGACTTGCGCTAATGATACTTCACACAAGGAAACAGAACTTTGTAATGGTGGCACGGCAACTTGTGTAGCAAAAGCCGTGTGCGAGGATTGTAACTCTGTATACGGCAACTTTTCAAATTGTAACCTTGATAGTGAGTGGTCTACTACTGAAACATATCATTATCACGCATGTAAAACTCAAGATTGTACAAAAAAATCAGATATAGAAAATCACACCTTTAATAAAAATAAGATATGTACCGTTTGTAATTACGTTACAACTGCACTTTTAGGTACGGAAATATCAAGCGATATTTATGAAATTGATGGAACAAATCTTTTTGTTAAAGTTCCAAATAGTCAATCAAGTTTTAATTTTGCTGAAACGATAGAAGTTGCAGATAGTGCAACGTATAGAGTGTTTAGTGATGTAAACTGCAAAGAAATAGATGCAATCCCAAGTTATGCAGTAAATAACCTATCAGTTGGCGATAACACGTACTATTTCCTTGTGTCAAACGGGAATAGTATTCCTAAAGTATATACTGTAATAGTTCGCCGTCGTCCTATGTATACTGTAAATTTTGCAACAAATGGTGGCACGACTGTTGCAAACCAAATGATAGAAGAAGATAGTTTTGCAACCGAGCCTACTACTACAAAAATAGGCAATACTTTCGATTCTTGGGATTATGATTTTAGTAAGGCTATTACTGGTAATACTACGATTTCCGCAAGATGGAACATCAATCAATATACGTTAAGAATTGTTTATGGTAATGGTCAAGACGATTTAGTTTTGACACAAGATTATAATTCAGTTATCCAAACCATATCAAGCCCTACAAAAACAGGTTATACGTTTACGGGCTGGGATAAATCTATCCCAAGTACAATGCCTGCGGAGAACTTGACGATAAATGCAACTTGGCAAATAAATCGATATACCATTTCAAGCGCCTCAAATGGTGAAATAAACATTAGTGGCTCCTATGAATATGGAAAACAATTAACATGTACAGCAACGCCAAATTTGGGTTATAAAGTTGGTTGGTACTGTGGAGAAGAATTGCTTTGTGTTGACTTAACTTATTCTTTTACAGTTACTCAAGACGTTGTTGCAAAGTTTGAGCCTAAACAAGAAATGTCTAACTTTAATTTTATTTCCACTGCAACTACTTGTGAAATAACAGGAAGGAATAAGAATCTAACCGAAATTATTATACCGGATTGCGTAACAAGTATAGGTGAAAAAGCGTTCTATCAATGCTATTCATTAACAAGCGTAGTAATACCAGACAGTGTAACAAGTATAGGCTCTTATGCGTTCTATCAATGCTATTCATTAACAAGCGTAGTAATACCAGACAGTGTAACAAGTATAGGCTCTTATGCGTTCGTAGATTGCTCTCTCAAAACAGTAACAATACCAGACAGTGTAACAAGTAGAGGCG
>JAZQYG010000020.1:0-20797 GCA_045633305.1 Clostridia bacterium
ATTTGATTAAGGAGAAAAGTTCTTCTATCCTTTTTTCATCGGGAGGATTGCTTCCCTCTTTTTCGCAAGCAGAACTTCCACACGCTACCGCGTAGCGCAAACACTCTCTTTTGCTTTTTTCGTCTATATCCGCGCTAATAAATCCTGCTATCATACTATCCCCCGCTCCTATAGTTGATACGACGTTTATTTTGGGAGAGCAAACCGATTCAACGTTTTGTTTTGATGCGAGCACCGCGCCCAAATCGCCAAGACTTATCAGAACGTTTTCTATCCCAAGTGAGCAAAACTTTTTCGCTATTTCTTCGGCGTCACCTATGCTACTAATGTTTTTCTTGGAATAAGTCTCCGCCTCGCCTTTGTTCGGTTTTATGAGCCAAGGCTTGATTTCAATTATATCTTCGAGCGTAAGCGAGCGTGAATCAAGAACGAGTTTAACTCCTTTTTCTTTGAGCGCTTTCAAAAATGAAAGGACTTTTTGTTTCGTCATACCTTTTGGCACGCTACCCGTAAAGGTAAGATAATCGGGAGATAGAAGGTCTACTTCTTGTTGAACCTCGGTCAAAATATCGTCCGAGCCAAAAAATCCCTCGAAACTTATTCTCGTCTCGGGTTTGGATTTTTGATGCAAGGTGATATTTTCTCTCACTCTTCCTTCCGTTTCAATTATTTTAAGTTTTAGTCCGTCTCCCGCGAGAGATTTTACGAACTCCTCTCCGTTCTCTCGACCAACGACTACCAAACAGTCACAGGTTTTTCCGCAAGAAAGCAAGGCTCTTGACAAATTTATTCCCTTTCCTCCCCCTTCTCGAGAGGTTAATTTTACTATGCTTTCGCTGTAAGGAAGGAAGTTATCCGCCTCACAATGCAAATCAAAAGCAGGATTAAGAGTTAAGGTAACGACTTTCATTTTTGCTCCTTTGTTTGCCCTCATTATAAAAAGTCCGACTTTCGTCGGGCTAATTATACTTTGTGACAAGCAGTGTAACTTTCTTTCGTTTTTGCCGTAAATTCGGGCGCTCTTTTTTTGCACTCGTCGCTTGACCACGGACATATCATAGCGAATCTGCACGCTTTTTTGGGCGGTTTTTCATCTTTTGCCGTACGCACGAAAGCAACACTGGCGTCTTTTTTGTTCTTTGCGCTTGCAACGAACCACTTCGAATATGGGTGAAGAGGTTTTTTGAGCAAAACGTCGCACTTGCCGTATTCTACGGGCATACCGTTTTCAACGAGAAGGGCGTAACCTGTCAGAGCCGATGCAAAAAACGGGTCGGTTGTTGCGATAACGTAGGTCAAAGAAAAATTTTTCCCTATCTCCTTTAAAAAGGGAGTTAGTTTTTTCTTGAAAGCAAAGTCGAGCCCAAACGCGTCGTCAAACAACAAGATTTTGTAATCTTTGCAAAGTTTATCCAAAAGGGAACACGTCAAAGCGAGAAATCCACTAGTATTTTTAATTTTGACCTCGTACTCTTCTTGAGATATATCGAATATATCGGCAATTTCACTTACGAGCATATTAAATTTAACCGAGGCTTTATTCAGTAAATCCTCAACCTTTTCTTCCTTGCACTCTTTTGTTGAACCGTCGAAATATCCTATTTCCAAGTCAAAAAGGTTTTGTTCTTCTTTGGAGAGTTTACTCTTGTTTCCTCTGTAACTAACGCCTTTGCCACGACGAGCAATAAGAGACAAAATTTGACTTTTGCCTCCGTCGTTTTCACCGATTATAGAAAATCCGTCCCCCTCTTTTATAACGAAACGAGAACGAGTCTTTCCAAGGGATAATTTAATTTCAAAAATTTCGTTTTTCATCATCCTTTATACAAATCCTCGTCCGAAGTAATTATCCAAAGAGCGCGTCCCTCTTCTTTTCCTTGCCATTCTTCTACCAGTTCGCGAAGAGTACTACGAGAAGGCATATCCAAGCACCTTTGGGGTTCGCAAAGAAGGGTCAATCTTGCATTTGACAATAGCGCGCAAACAAGCAAAATTTTGGCAGTCTCCCCAACGGTGCAAAAAAGCGCTCTTTTTTGAATCAAACTTTTTGCAGAACGCACGTTGAGTCGTTGCAAATAATCAGTTGCAAGGTCAAGTTTGTCCTCACCGATTCTATTACATAAATATTTCTTTATCGAGGTTAAAGAGTGAAGTTTCTTAGCCTCGTAATCAAGTATTGCAAATTTCGAGCCCTTAAAAGCAAGATAATCCTTCCTCGTTAGCGCGTGAAAATCTACTTTGCCCTCGAATCTAATTCCACCCGACATAATGACTTTGGATGAAAAATCACGACGAATCATTGAGCAAACCGCTTGCATATCTCGCCTAGCAAGGCAAGTGGTTACCGTTACACCAGAAGAGAGGACCTCGTCCACGGGGCGAGAAAGAGGCGTCTTTTCTTTTTTAGTTTTTAGCATAGCGCCTGAAAATTCTAATACTGCCTCTCCACTTGAAAAAGACGGCGCGGGATAGACGAACTCCACGTCTTTTACCTTGTGAGCCTTTTTAAGCCCTGCAATCGTTCTCTTCTTTGCTAATAGTTCAAGTTCGGCTCTCTTTTTCTCTTCTTCTTCCCTTTTTATCCTATCTTCACGATGAGCGTTACGCACGCGTTCACGCTCGGCAAGTTCCCTTTGAGATTGTTCTTCAAGAAGAGCAAGTTCACGGGATAATTTTTCCTCTTCTGCTTGTTTTTGCTCCGCCTCGAGTTTTGCAAGACGAACTTTTTCCGCGTTAGCCTCCTCTTCGTCAAGCATTTCCGCCTCCAAACGCAAGCGTTTGAGTTCTCTTTCTCTTTCCCTTCTCTCTTCTTTTTTACGCTCGGAAGAACGAATAGCCTCAAGTCTTAGTTTCTCCGCTTCTTCTTCTGCAAGAATTTTTTCTCTTTGGGCTTTTTCTTCCGCCTCTATTTTTGCTTTTTTGAGTTCAAATTTACGGGTAGCCTCAAGTTCTCTCTTTTGCTCCCTTTCTTCGTCCAAATTCTTTTCAAATTCTTTGAGTTTGTTCTTGGACTCAAGCGCCTCTGCTAAAATACGCTGTCTTGATTGTTCTTGTTCGGCAAGAAGAGCGAGTTCTTCTTTTTCCCTTCTTGCTTTGTACGCTTTGTCCCTTTCTTCGCACTCCAAACGGTACTTTTCGCTCTCCGCTTTGAGTTTTTGAGAATATTTTTCGCTCTCTTGTTCAAGGGAGCGTACGTATTCTTCCATGCGCGCTTTTTCTTTTTCTAAACGCTTTTTATCTTTTTTGTATTGTTTGAAAGTTACCCCTCTATCAAAAGCAACTTTCCACCACATAGGAATACCGTCCCCGTCGCAAGATACGTGGGGATAAGATTTTACGAAACAATCTTTGTTGAAGATTCCGCTGTCTAGATTTGATTGAATTATTTCGTCTTTTTTAGTTTTGGTCGTGGTCTTAACTGCTCTTGGCATAATACTCTCCTAGATAATATTATATATTCAAGATAATTATTTGTCAATGATAAAAAGTTTAAAAATGGCCCAAAAAAGGCTTTGCCAAGTGGCAAAGCCATAATTATATGCTATAAACGATAATTCCGAGCACCGCGGATATTACTATTAGCAGTATAGGCGGAATTTTCTTCTTAAACCGCTTGCAAACCGTAACCGACAAAAGCAAAATTCCAAATATCACGCTTGCTCTCCAGTCAAAATTAAAAGAAGAAAAGTTTTCGCCGAGGGCAAATAAATTCGTAAGGAGCATTGATATACCCGTCGCGCCTATAAGTCCGATAACCACCGGTCTAACTCCTGAAAGAAAAGCCTTGACTCCCGCGTATTTTAATAGGTTGGAAACAAGGGACGCAATCACGAGAATTATTATAAATGCCGGTAGCACGACCCCTATCGTAGCGCAAATTGCACCTATTACTCCCCCTTGCAAACTGCCCACGTAAGTAGCAGAATTTACGGCAATAGGACCGGGGGTGGATTCGGCAACTGCAATAAGGTCCATAAAACCTTCTTGGGTGAGCCAACCTTTACTAACGACGGTCTCTCGTATCATTGATATCATACCGTAACCACCGCCGAAAGACACTGCGCCTATTTCAAGAAAAGCAAGAAAAAGTTCGAGATAAATCATATCTTTTCCTCCTCTTCTTTTTTATCTTTTTTCACTGCGTATCTCACTGCGACAAAAAAACATACGCCGACTATTCCGCCTATGAGTATTATAAGCACGGAAGGAAAATCAAGAGAGGTTAGCGCAACGGCAAGAGAGAATAAAATACTGAGGGTAAACATCACGTAGGTGAAGGCGTCTTTCCTTTCTTTTTTTATCATCCTAATTCCCGCGGATAAAATAAGTATGCTAACGGCAACTCTCATACCCTTAAAGGCTTTTGCTACGATTTCAATCGCAAGGAATTGTTTGATAAATAGCGTTATTACGTAAATTATCACGAAAGAGGGGATACACACTCCTATCGTGGCAAAAAGCGAGCCCAAAAATCCCGCTCTTTTGTAACCAAGGTAGGTTGCGCAGTTAATTGCAATAGGACCGGGTGTGGATTCGGCGATACCTACAAGGTCTGCAAACTCCGCGCTCTCAATCCACTTTCTTTTAGAAACGAACTCGTCCTCAAGTAGAGCAATCATAGCGTGACCACCACCGAAGGTAAACGCGCCTATTTTCATCATAATAAGGAGCATATGTAACGCTCTTTTTAATTTTTCCATTTATCCTCACATAGCAAAAGGGCGAATATTCGCCCTCGTTACGACTTTAAACTATCTTAACACAAAAAATTTTTTATGTCAACACGGATTTTTTTATTTTAAGCGTTTTCATATTATTTACAAAAGGCGTAAATTGTGATAAAATAATTGAAAATTATTTTGGAGATAATTATGAATAAAATCATTGCGCTCGTGGGTATGTGCGGTTCAGGCAAATCCGTTTTGACTGCTTTTTTTGAAGAGGCAGGCTTTAAAAAGGTTTATTTTGGTGGAGTTACTATGAGAGAACTCGAAAAAAGAGGTCTCGAAAGGAACGAACAAAATGAACGCGCTATTCGTGAAGAACTTCGAAGAACCTACGGTCAACCTGCTTTTGCTATCCTCCTTCTCGACGAGATTGCTGAACTTGCAAAATCCGGCAACGTCGTTTTGGACGGACTCTACTCTTGGCAAGAGTACAAAGTTTTGAAAGAACGCTTTGGTGACGCTCTTTCCGTTTTGTGCGTTGCAACCGATAGCAAAGTCCGTTACGAAAGACTTTCAACTCGCCAAATTCGTCCTTTGACTAAGCACGAGGCGATTTCAAGAGACTTTTCCGAGATTGAAAATATAGAAAAAGGCGGTCCTATCGCAATTGCGGACCACTACGTTACTAACAACGGCTCGTTTGAACAGTTAAAGGCGCAGTTCGACGAGTTTATCAAATCACTTTAATTTTAATTTCCAAACAAGGAGAAAATATTATGGACTCAAACAAAAGACCCGAAACTATGGCTCGCATAACCACTAAAGAACTTGCTAACGCATTTATCGAAGAGCAAATCACCGCCGTTCGCAAACAAGTCGGCGACAAAAAAGTTCTTCTCGCCCTCTCTGGTGGCGTTGACTCATCCGTAGTTGCAGCATTACTAGTAAAAGCAATCGGTAAACAACTTATATGCGTACACGTTAACCACGGTCTTATGAGAAAGGACGAATCTGAAAACGTTATTGAGGTTTTCCAAAACCAACTCAACGCAAACCTCGTTTACGTAGACGCAACCGACCGTTTCTTGGATTTACTTGCAGGAGTTAGCGACCCTGAAAGAAAGAGAAAAATAATCGGCGCGGAATTTATCAACGTATTCGCAGACGAGGCTCGTAAACTCGAAGGCGTAGAATTCCTCGCTCAAGGAACTATCTATCCCGACATTTTGGAAAGTATCAAACAAGCCGAGGGCAAAAAAGCAGTTAAGTCTCACCACAACGTAGGCGGACTTCCCGACGACTTGCAATTTGCTCTGGTTGAGCCCATTAAACTTTTATTCAAAGACGAAGTTAGAGTGGTCGGCGAGGCGTTAGGTCTCCCCCACGCAATGGTATATCGTCAACCTTTCCCCGGCCCCGGTCTTGGAGTTAGATGTTTGGGCGCAATCACCCGTGATAGACTTCACGCCCTCCGCGAGGCTGACGCAATCGTCCGCGAAGAATTTGATATAGCAAAATTAAACGAAAAAGTTTGGCAATACTTCGTAGTAGTGCCCGACCTCAAATCGGTTGGAGTAAAAGACGATAGCCGTTACGAAGGTTGGACGGCAATTCTCCGCGCGGTAAACACCGTGGATGCTATGAGCGCAACGATTGAGGAAATTCCTTACTCCGTTCTTCACAAAATTACTTCACGTATCGTAAACGAAGTCGAGGGCATCAATAGAGTTTGCTACGACCTCACGCCAAAGCCAACCGGAACTATCGAGTGGGAGTAGGATTTTCGCATGGCGGAAGTCAACTATGATTTTCAATGGATAAATCAATATACGAACAAACTCAAAGCGCTATATCGGAACTTTACGATAAAGCAAAATTAACCGAAGGAAAAATCGTCGTCGTAGGTTGTTCTACGAGTGAAGTGCTCGGATGCAAGATAGGTAGCAACTCAAGCCCCGACACGGCAAAACAAATATTCAGCGCGCTTTACGATTTTACAAAAAGCAAAGGTTTATATCTTGCCATACAGTGTTGTGAACACCTTAATCGCGCTATAGTAATAGAAAGCAAAGCCTTACCAAACGAGGAATACGTCAACGTTCTCCCTCAACCAAAGGCAGGAGGTTCTCTTGCAACTGAAGCGTACGCGAACTTTTACAATCCCGTCGTAGTTGAACAAATCAAAGCGGATGCAGGTCTTGATATCGGTTTTACGTTGATAGGTATGCACCTCAAAAAAGTTGCAGTCCCCGTCCGCCTTGAAAATAACGTTATCGGTAAAGCCACCGTGCTTGGCGCGCGTACTCGCCCCAAGTTTATCGGTGGAATACGAGCCGTTTACGACGAAAATCTGTTATAAAAGAGCAAATTTTTACCTTTTTCTCTCTCTTTATAACTTGACAGCATTTATCGTATTATGATATTATATTAAAAATTATTATATAGCAATGACGGAAAGAGTACCTCATTTTGCCATTACAGAGAGCCGTTGGTGGTGTAAAACGGTATGGGTTTTGTGGGAAAAACGCTCCCGAGCTCGCAGAAGAAAGCCTTTGGGTGATTAGAACTGCGCGTTTATCGCGAAAAGATATAATTAAGAGGATTCACTGAATCAATTTGGGTGGTATCGCGGAAATTCCTTTCGTCCCATATAGGGCGGAAGGATTTTTTATTTACAAACCAAAATATAAAAGAGAAAATTTATTTGGAGATAAACTATTATGTTGAGAACTCACACTTGTAACGAACTTAACGTTAACCACATTGACCAAAAGGTAACTCTTACCGGTTGGGTAGAAAGAGTACGTGACCACGGCGGTGTACTTTTCGTTGATTTAAGAGACCACTATGGCGTAACCCAAGTAGTCTTTTCAGACGACGCTATGCTTGCCGGTATTTCAAAAGAAACGGTTGTGCTCATTGAAGGCGTCGTAACCAAACGTGACGAAGATACCGTCAACGCAAAGATAGATACGGGTATGATAGAAGTGAGAGCAAATAAAATCGAGGTGCTCGGACCTTGTCTTTCTTCCCTTCCTTTTGAGATTGATTCGTCAACTCAAACCAAAGAAGAAGTTAGACTTAAATACCGCTATTTAGACCTTCGTAATCGCAAGATTCACGACAATATCGTTCTTCGTTCAAAAGTGCTCAGTTTTATGCGCAAAGAAATGGAGGAAATGGGCTTTTTAGAAATTCAAACTCCTATCCTCACCGCATCTTCTCCCGAAGGCGCGCGTGACTACCTCGTTCCTAGCCGTAAACACAAAGGTAAATTTTACGCTCTTCCCCAAGCGCCTCAACAGTTCAAGCAACTTTTGATGACGTCGGGATTCGATAGATATTTCCAAATCGCTCCTTGTTTCCGTGACGAAGACGCTCGTGGCGACCGCTCCCCCGGAGAATTTTACCAACTCGACTTTGAAATGTCTTTTGCAACTCAAGAGGACGTTTTTGCAGTTGCTGAAAAAGTTGTGTACAACACTTTCAAAAAGTTTTCGAATAAAAAAGTTTCCGAGCCTCCTTTCACGAGAATCACCTTTGCAGACGCGCTAATGAAGTACGGCACGGACAAACCCGACCTTAGAAATCCTCTCTTGATTCAAGATTTGACGGACTTTTTTGCAAAGCACGAGTTCTTGACCATAAACGGAAGAACTGTTCCTTTCAAAAATAAACTCGTACGCGGTATCGTTGCAAATTACCTCGTCAAAAAAGACGGCGAAGGCGAGGGTAAAAAGGCTTTTGAAAAGAATATCGACCTTTATTCAAGAAGTATCGGTATGAAATTCGGTATAGGCTATATCACCTTGGAAGAGGGCGAATTCAAAGGTCCTATCGCAAAATTTTTAACCGAAGAACAAAAAGCAGAACTCACCTCTCTTACCGGTATGAAAGAGGGTGACTCACTCTTCTTTATAAGCGACTCAGCCTCCGTTATCAACAAACTTGCAGGCGAAATGAGAACTTGGATTGCAAACGAACTCAATCTTATCAGAAAAGATTCCTTTGAGTTTTGCTTTATCGTTGACTTCCCTATGTACGAACTCAACGAAGAAACCAACAGAATCGACTTTACGCACAACCCCTTCTCTATGCCACAAGGCGGTATGGACGCGCTCCTCAATAAAGACCCGCTCGAAATTTTTGCATACCAGTACGATATCGTATGTAACGGTGTAGAACTTTCCTCCGGCGCAGTACGTAATCACAACCCCGAAATTATGAAAAAGGCGTTTGAAATTGCAGGTTATAGCGAGGACGAACTCAAAGTTAAATTCGGCGCTTTGTACTCCGCGTTTGCTTTCGGTGCGCCTCCTCACGCAGGTATGGCTCCCGGTGTAGATAGAATGATTATGCTTATCGCTGAAGAAGACACTATCCGTGACGTAATCGCCTTCCCCTTAAACGGAAACGCTCAAGACCTTATGATGGGCGCGCCCGGTGAAGTTACCGAACAACAACTTCGTGAAGTTCATATCAAAGTCAGAGATTAAGGAGTTTTATATGGATAAAGATTTACTCAGAAGGCTCACCCTTTTGAATCAACTTTCTTTGACGGAAGAAGAAAAAGAAGAGTTTTTATCTTTTTATTCCGAGCGCGAAGAAGAACTTAAAAAACTTGATGCTATTAGCACCACGGACGTTGAAAGGATGGTGCACGTTTTGCCCGTTCTTACCGTCGTGCGCGAGGACGTAGCCAAAAAAACCTTTGATAGGGAAGATTTACAAAAAGACGCTCCCGAAACGGACGAAGGTTACTGGTGCGTTCCCAAAGTAGTTGAATAGAGGTGGATTATGAATAAATATTTGACTGAACTCAAAAATTCAACTTCTTCAAAAATCGTTGCAAGCGATATGATTTTAACCAAAGACTTTGCAACCACCGCAGGTTCAAAAACGCTTGACGGATACAAAAGTCTTATAGAATCGGAAGTAGTTACAAAACTAAAAGACGCAGGCTACGACCTAGTTGCAAAAACCAACGTCGGTGAATTTGGATTTGACGTAATAGGCGAATCTTCACACTTTGGCGCGTGTGAAAAAGATGGCAACCTTTTCGGAGCGTCTTGTCTTGCAGTTTTAGACGACGAAATCACCGCAAGCATTGACCTTGACGTAAACGGCGCACCCCGTAGAGCGTCCGCTCAAACTAATCTTACTTGCATAAAACCGACCTACGGTACCGTTTCTCGCTATGGAACGATACCCGTTGCTTGCTCAGGCGAAACGGTAACGGTAACTGCAAAAGACTCCGATACTTGTCAAAAGATACTTTCCGTCATTTCGGGCTACGACCCAAAAGACGGCACCTCTATCCCCGAGGATATGATAAAATCAGCAAGAGATTCTTACTCAAAAGAAATCAAAAAAGTTGGTCTTATTAAATCTTTCGTGGACTTAACTGGCGAAGAAGAAAAAAGCGTTTTAGATTCCGTTTGCCAAACTTTAAAAAACGCAGGCGTTGTCGTAGATATCATAGACGACAACACTCTAACTTTATCACGCGTTGCATGGAACGTTTTATTCAGCGCGGAACTATGCAATAACGTATCTCGTTACGACGGAGTTAAATACGGTTACAGAACGCAAAATTTCACAAACCTCGACGAACTTTATACCAACAGCAGAACGGAGGCTTTTGGCCCTCTTTTGAAAAAGGCTATTTTATTTGGTTCGGAAACGCTTTCCACCGAAAACTATATGAAAGTATACGACAAGGCGCTCCGCACCCGTAGAGTTATCGTAGAAAAACTTAACGAACTTCTCTCCTCTTACGACCTATTGCTCACGCCTGCTTGCTCAAAGAGAGTTTACACCGTACAAGAGTTAAAGAGCGAGCCTACCCTTGCTTTCAAAGAGAACTTATTTACTGCACCCGCGTCCATTAGCGGTCTACCCGCTATAATTACGGGTGGAGTACAATTTATGGCAAAGTCTTTTGACGAACAAAAACTTTTTGCCGTTGCAACTATTATTGAAAAGGAGGGCAAATAATATGAATTACGAAACCGTTATCGGTCTTGAAGTACACGTAGAACTTGCCACCGATTCTAAAATTTTCTGTTCGTGCTCGGCACACTCGTACGGCGCAGAGCCAAACGACCACGTTTGTCCTGCTTGCTGTGGTATGCCCGGTATGCTACCTATCGTCAACAAACGCGTAGTTGATTTTGGTATGAAAGCAGGCATGATGCTCAATTGCCACATAAACCGCGTAACTACCTTTGACAAAAAAAGTTATTATTATCCCGACCTACCCGCAGCGTACCAAACCACTCAATGGTTTGCCCCCGTTGCAGTGAACGGACTAGTTGAAATAGAAACAAGCAAAGGCAAAAAAAGCGTTCGAATCAAACAAATTCATATGGAAGAGGACGCAGGTAAACTCGTTCACGACATAAGAGAGGATACCACTCACGTAGACTTTAACCGTACGAGCGTACCCCTTATTGAAATAGTTAGCCAACCCGACCTATCTTCCGCGGAAGAAGTAGAGGCTTATCTTGAAAGACTCAAATCCCTTCTCCGTTTTGCCAAAGTTGCAGAGTGTGAAATGGCGCACGGTACTATGCGTTGCGACGTAAACCTTTCGGTAAGACCAGAAGGAACGAACGTTCTCGGAGTTCGTACCGAAATGAAAAATATGAACTCGATAGAGGCAATCAAGCGCGCTATTGAATACGAGACTGCTCGTCATATAGACGCTATTGAAAATAAAACCGAAGTCTTGGTTCAAGAGACTAGACGTTGGGACGACGTTAAAGGCAAAAGTTATGCAATGAGAACGAAGGAAACGGCAGGTGATTACAGATATTTCCCCGACCCCAACGTTATGCCCGTAGTAATTAGCGACGAGTGGTTTAATCAAGTTCAAGATTCTCTCCCCGAACTACCCGAAGTTAAGCGTGAGCGTTATATCACGGAATACGCTTTGAGCGAATACGAGGCTCAGAGACTTACCGAGAGTATTGCTCTTTGCGAGTGCTTTGAATCGGCTTATAGCGTAACAAACAATGCAAAAGATAGCGCAAACTGGATACTTTCCGACGTTATGAAAACGCTAAACGCAAAACAAATGACTTACGATATGCTCAAACTCGACGGCGTATCTCTTGGCAAACTTATCAATCTCGTTAACGATAACAAAGTTAGTCGCGCAAACGGCAAGAAAATTCTCTCCGCTATGTTTGACGAGAAAGTCGACCCCGAAATCTATGCAAAAGAGAACGATTTGATACTCTCAAACGACACCTCGCTAATTGATAACGTTGTTAAACAAGCAATTGCCCAAGAGCCCAAAGCCGTTCAAGATTATAAGAGCGGAAAAGAAAAGGCTATTATGAGTATTTTCGGTAGATGCATGAAGGAACTCAAAGGAAACTGTGACCCGCAGACTTTAAGAACAATACTTATCAATACGATAAATAAAATGTAAAAAAAGGGCTTTGCGCCCTTTTTTCATAGGTAGAAATTATGAAAGATATAAAAGTTGCTTTCGTAGACGTTGACAACACCTTGCTTGATTTCAACGCTTGCGCAAAAGATTCTATGATAAAAGCAGGAGGAGAAATGGGAATTACTCTCCCCGATAACGTCATGGATACCTTTTTGCCTATAAACAACGCTCTTTGGGCGGAAATTGAAAAAGGCACGCTTACGCTTAAACAATTACACGAAGTTAGATGGAATAAAGTTCTATCTGCTCTTGGAAAAACGGGAGATGGAATAGAATTTGAAAAGAGATTCAAATCTCACTTACAAATCAGTTTTGTCAAAGTCAAACAAGCCGAAGAGTTTTTGAGATATTTGTCTTGTAAATACCTAATTTGCGTTGCAAGCAACGGTCCATACGAGCAACAAAGATATCGCCTCGAAAAAGCGGGACTTTTAGATTTCGTTGATTTTCTTTTCGTGTCCGAAACAGTGGGAGTGGCGAAACCCTCCCCCAAGTTTTTTGACCATTGCTTTGACAAAATCAAAGACTTCAAGCCCTCTCAATGTATAATGATAGGCGATTCGCTGTCGGCAGATATTGAGGGCGCAAAAAAATACGGACTCAAAACTTGTTGGTTCGATTACTATAATTCAGACAAAACTTCGGGATTTGCCGATTATAAAATCTGCAATCTTTTGGAAATCAAGAATATTCTTTAATCTTCTATAAGTTCAAAATATTCGCTCGTGAGCCTTTCTGCTTGTTCGGAAAGGCTTTTTCTTTCGCTTTCAATCTCTTCAAGTTTTTTGTAATTAGAATAAACTTCCTCTTTTGTTATTTCCTCGTCAAGGAAAGCAAGCCTTTGCTCTATTGAAGATATATCTTTTTCAAGTTTTTTGATTCTTGCGTTTTTCTTGGCTTGTTCTTTGAGGGGAGTGGTATACGATTTCTTTTCCTTTTTTTCTTTGATTTCTATCTTCTCTTCTTGTTTTTGTTCTTGCCTTGCTCTCTCATACTCGGCGTATCCGCCCTCGTAAACTTTGACTCCGCTACCCTCAAAGGAAATTATTTTATCGGCAACTTTATTCACGAGATATCTATCGTGTGATACCACTATTACCGTGCCTTTGAACTCACAAAGCATACGCTCAAGCGTTTCTTTATTGACTATATCCATGTGATTAGTCGGCTCGTCAAGAATTAGAAGATTTGGTCTTCTTTTAAATATTTTACAAAGGGCAAGGCTAACCTTTTCTCCACCCGACAAAACGGAAACGCTTTTAAAAACGTCCTCTCCGTAAAAACCGAAAGAGGCAAGACTATTTCGCACCTCGGTTTCGTTGAGACGTGGAAATTCGTCGGCAAAGTTCTCAAAAACGGTCTTTTCCGAGGTAAATAGCGCCATTTGTTGGTCAAAATAACCGCTATTTACCCTAACGCCGTACTGATACGTACCCGAAAGACGAGCAATTTTATCCGTTATCGTTTTTAAGAAGGTGGATTTGCCCGTGCCGTTTGCGCCGATTACACCAACTTTTTCCCCTTTTTTTATTTCGATACTTATTTTAGCAAGGGTACTCTCGTATCCAACCTCTAAATCTTTTATGGTTAGCACCTTTTCTACGCTTTCCTCTTGCGGTTGAAAATTCGCGTGGAAGGTGTGCATATCGTATCTATTTGGAGCGTCGATTTTACTCATACGCTCTATTTGTTTGAGTTTTGATAGCGCCATCGAGGCTTTAGTAGGCTTATAACGAAATCTGTCCGCAATCTTTCTTAGTCTATCAATTTCTCTTGCTTGAGCCTCGTGGTCTTTGAGTTGCTTTTCGTAACTCGCCCTCTTTTGAGCCAAAAAAGCGGTGTAATTGCCGTTGTATCTCGTAGTTGCACCGTACTCAATCTCGTATACGACGTTTGCTATTCTATCAAGAAACATCCTATCGTGCGATACGAGCACTAAGGATTTTTTATAACTGGCAAGATAGTCTTGCAACCACTCTATCGCCTCTACGTCAAGGTGATTAGTAGGCTCGTCAAGTAGTAATATATCGGGTTTAGATAAAAGCAATCTCAAAAGGGCTATCCTTGTTCTCTGTCCGCCCGAAAACTCCGATATTTTTTTGTACTTATCAGATTCTGAAAAACCAAACTTTTTAATTGCCGTTTCGTACTCTTTTTTGTAATAGTATCCGCCCAAAAATTCATATTCGTCACGAAAAGATGAATAGGAGCGAATTATATCTTCTGTTGGGCTATCTTCCATTAAGCGCGCTAAATTTTCAATTTTGTTTTCAAGGGAAATTATGTTTTGATAGACGGACAAAATCTCCTCTATCATAGTACTATCTTCGCTTTTGAAGGGGTTTTGTTTAAGGTAACCTATTTCTCTTATTTCGGAGTTGATTATATTCTTCTTTTCCTCGCCTACTCCCTCCGTTAGTTCAATCTCTCCTGTTATAACCTTCAAAAGGGTAGACTTACCCGCGCCGTTTCGTCCAACGACGGCGATTTTTTCTTTGTCTTTTATCTCAAAATTAATCTCTTCCAAAACGCTAGTTGCACCAAGGTCAACCGCGCCGTTAATAATTTTAAAAAGCATAACTATATTATACAATATTTATTAAAAAAAGGAAATAAAAAAAGCAAGAGTAAACTATTCGTTCACCCTTGCTTTACTCTTTTAAACTTTAGGACTCGTCCGCTGAAGCCCTTTCGATAGAAACAACGAAAGGATAGGTTTGAATTATTTCCTTAATTCTCGTATCAGAGAAAACTTTGTCCGTATTTACAAAAGTGGTAAATAAAGCAACACCGTCTGCGTTTCTGGTAACGTTCAATCTTACGAACTGCTCAACCTCAAAAAGTTCTTTTATCTTTTCGTTCTCGTCATCTTTACACGTAAATACTATTTTAAGTTGAAGAAAACGTTTGGTTTTGAAGAATTTATAAGGAAGGTGCATTACGCATTGAACGATTATAATAAGCACGGTTGCGCCTACTGCAAGAGCATACATACCGGCGCCAACCGCCATACCAACGCCCGCAGTCGTCCATATACCCGCCGCCGTAGTCAAACCTTGTACTGCTTGACGTTTGTAAACAATCATACCTGCACCGATAAAACCTATACCGGATACGATTTGCGCAGCAACTCTCGCGCTATCAGCGCCACTAAATCCGTATTGTGATACGAGCATTATAATACAAGCGCCCATAGTAACGATTGTGTGGGTACGCACGCCAGCCTCTTTGAATCGCATCTTTCTTTCAAATCCGATTGCAAAACCAAGTACTGCCGAAATTAATACTCTTAACAAATTAATTAATTCTTGACTCATTTCTCTCCCTCTAAAATCAGTAATGCCTCTTCAATAATATATTGAAAAGGCACTCGAATTATTAATAATGAGGGAATTATACACTTAAATTTGTTCTTTGTCAATACCCTTTTTTAAAAAAGTCCGTTTTTTGGGTAATTTATTTAAGATTTTCGCAAAAGTCGTATAGTCTTTGACAACCTTCTACTATATCCGCGTAGGTTGACTCAAAATCCCCGGTATACCAAGGGTCTGCGACGCTACCTCCACGAGGAGTGAAATCCATCAGTTTTTTGACTTTTCCTTCTTTGTCCTCGCCAAAAATTCTCATTATGTTTCTCACGTTCATATCATCCATAACGATAAATAAGTCGAACTCGTTATATTCCGAGCGTTTGAGTTGAGTTGCGTATCTTTCCGAAAAAGGTATCCCTTTTTCGATAAGTTTTCTTCTGGCGGGAGGATAAATAGGGTTGCCTATTTCTTCCGTACTCGTTGCAGATGACTTTATTAAATATTCTTTTTCCTTGCCACGCGCCTTTACTATATCTTTGAATATAAACTCCGCCATAGGAGAGCGACAAATATTTCCGTGACAAACGAACATTATTTTTTTCATTTTATACTCCTTGACCTTCTGCCTTTATCTTTGCATTTTTTTCGCAGTCACGCGTTATTGATTTTTTCAATATAAAATAAATTGATAAATTAATCACGCCCGACAATATCCAAGTTATCGGATAACAAAGATATAGTCCTATAAGGGAGTGGAACTCGGGAAGAGGGAATACGAATTTAATCCAGGCAATTCTAAGTACTGCCAAGCAAAACAAATTCGTAATAGACGCGTATATTGCTCGTCCGCTACCAACGGTAAAGGCTGCGCTTATCTCCATAAATCCGACCATAAAATAAGGTATCATTATAAGTGAACGCTGGAACGCGTATCCTTTTACGACAGGCTCTGACACGAACATACTAACAAGCGGGTCACGTAAAAACCACATCAAATGCCCCACGAAAAGACCTAACCCCATAGCAACGCCAAAGGCAGATAGAGGTGATTTATGTATTCGTTTGCTGTTGCCTGCCCCAAAGTTTTGAGCAACGAAAGCAACCGTGCCTTGATATGCGCCTTGAATAAAGGCGTAGGCGTACGACTCCAAATTTGCCGCCGCGGAATTACCCGTTGCTTGACTCTTTCCAAGTGAATTTACCGCGCCTTGCAAAAAAACGTTAGATAGAGCCATCATTGAACTTTGTATGCCCATAGGAATACCAGTGGCGAGAATTTGTAAAACTTTATCTTTGTGAAAACAAATCTTTTTTAAATGCAGTTTAATTACGGAGTGCTCGCGAATCAAACACACTACGACTAAAAAAGCAGAACAAACTTGGGCTACGATAGTTGCAATTCCTGCACCCGCAATTCCCATACCAAATACGCCGACTAAGAGCAAACTAGTTACGACGTTTGCAATAAGTCCCATAGACAAAAACACGAGCGGTCTTTTGGTGTCCCCCACACCACGAAGAATTGAACTGCCGAAGTTGTACACCAAAAAGGGTAACATACCTGCAAAATACAATTTTAAATACGTTTTTGAGTCAGCCATAAACTCGCTAGGCGTATCCGTTACTGCAAGCATAAAATCAGCAAAACAAATACCCACCGTTGTCAAAATCACGCCACAAACGATAGAT
The DNA here is from genome assembly GCA_045633305.1 of Clostridia bacterium. Taxonomy (GTDB): domain Bacteria; phylum Bacillota; class Clostridia; order Christensenellales; family RUG350; genus RGIG2224. Next base: position 17,127 of record JAZQYG010000020.1, read on the forward strand.
AAGGCTATCGCGGTATGCACGCTTTGGGATATATCTTTTGCTTTTTGCGCGCCGAAATATTTTGCAACTACGACGGTAACTCCCGCGGATATTCCCGTAAACAGGTTGACTATCAAACTTATTATTGACGAAGTTACACCGATAGCGCCCACCGCGTCGTCGCCAACGAACTGTCCAACGACAATCATATTAACGGTATTAAATAGAAGTTGAAGTATGGTCGTGAAGGCGAACGGCAGAGCAAAACGTATAACGTTTTTTACCGGTGAACCCACGGTCATATCAATAGTTTTAGTCGCGCTCATTTTTCCTCCAAAAAGGCTAAACAAAAAGGCTAATACCTCTTCGATATTAGCCAACGTAAACAAATTATATTATTTATATATCAATTTGTCAACATAAATATAGTTTTTTAAATTTAATTAGCGTTTTTGCAAAACAAACGGTTAAAAAACTTAAATTTCAACTAAACAAATTGCCTCGCTTGCAATTCCTTCTTCTCTTCCCGTAAAACCGAGTTTTTCCGTCGTAGTTGCACTCAAAGATACGTTTTGCTCGCTAATACCTGAAAGTGTTGCGATATTTTTTGCAATTTTTTCTATGTGAGGGGAAAGTTTTGGTTTTTCCGCAACGATAACCGCCGAAATATTGACGATTTTTGCTCCTTTATCTTTTAGCATATCCATAACTTTTTGATAAAGTTTTACGCTCGATACGTCTTTGTATTCAGGCGTGCACGGAAATTGCACTCCTATGTCGCGAAGATGAACCGAAGACAAAAGCGCGTCCATAATAGCGTGAAGGAGTACGTCCGCATCACTATGACCGAGCAAGCCGTATTCGCTATCAATTTTGACTCCGCCAAGATACAAGTCTCTTCCTTTTTCAAAGCGATGCGCGTCAAAGCCAACACCTACTCTTTGCTCCTTCTTTAAATCCTCTTTCGTCGTTATTTTAATATTGCTCTTTTCTCCCTCGACGAGGTATACCTTATAAAGTTTTTCATAAACCGAGGCGTCGTCGGTTACTTTTTCCTCTCCAAGCGAGTCGTATGCGATTTTTAATTTTTTCGTATCGAATCCTTGCGGTGTTTGAACGAGAGCAAGACTATCTCTATCCAGCGTTGCGCAAACTATACCTTCCTCCACTTTTTTGACTGTATCAGAAGGAGTTAGAACGGGAATCGCTGAACCAGATTCAATCATCTTTTCTTTTACTCTGTCTATAAGGCTTTTACTTACAAAAGGTCGAGCGCAGTCGTGCACCAAAACGTAATCGGACGAGGTTTTTCCAAGCGCGTTTTTGACGGACTCTGTTCGCGTTGCTCCACCTTTTACAATCACGATTTTTTTACTGGTAAATTCACTTGCTATTTGCTCTATTCTATCTCTATCTACCTCTTTACAAGGTATAATTATCTCACTCACGTAATCAAGCAAGCAAAAAGTGGATAGAGTGTGATAGAGCACGCTCTTCCCGTCTGATAAAGGTAAAAATATTTTGTTTTCTTCTATTCCCATACGAGAACCGCTTCCCGCCGATGGGATTATAACGTCTATTTTCATTTATTTAATTTCCGCTCCACCGTTTGGTTTGTAAATTATTCTATCTCCACATAAATTAATTTTATCTACGTATTCAAGATATCCTTTGATTGTAAATACACGTTTATATTCTTCTATTACTTTTTTCGCTCTTTCCGCTCCGTTTGAAAGCAAAAGTTCAAGCATTGCCAGTTGAACTTTAGCACTGTTTATGGTTGCGTATTTGGTGTCACTAACGCAATAATCGTTACCGTGAGCCTTGCCTGTTGCTCCTTTCATATGAGGATGAACGACAGGAAAGACAAAAGACAAATCTCCCATATCCGTACTACCCGTGGTATAGTGGTCGTATTCAAAAACTTCTTCATCAGGGAGAGCAAGTTTAAATCCGTCAATGAAAAGTTTTTTCATATTCTTGTCGTTATTAAGGGGCGCATAACCTGGAATATCAACTATTTCGATATTCGTGCCTATAGAATACGCTGCACCTGTTAACGCTTGATTTACCTTTTCGTTTGCTTTTAAAATCGCCTCGAAAGTTTTACCTCTAACGTAATTTTCTAAATTCACCTCGTCAGGTATTGCGTTAACCATACTACCGCCTTTTGTGACAATAGGGTGCACTCTTATAAGGTCGGTTTCTTGGAAGGTTTCGCGAATAGCGTTAACGGCGTTAATTCCGCAAGTTGCAGCGTACAAAGCGTTACGTCCAGCCCAAGGAGAACCGCCAGCGTGAGAGGCTACGCCTTTATAAATTATATTTTTAGCGATAAAACCGTTTGATCCGCCGTGAACGTTGTTTTCTTCGCCTAAATGTATCATAAAAGCAATATCAACGTCGTCAAAGTAACCTCTATGTAAAAACTCCGTCTTTCCCCCGAAATATTTTATCTTTCCTTTTTTTTGAAGTTCGCGTCTATATTCAATTTCAAGAAGTTCTTCTGCGGGCACTGCGCAAAGTTTAATTTTTCCGCAAAGAGAATCGAGAGCCCCTTCTTCTTTTAGCGCGCAAGCAATACCGAGAAGGGCAGCGCACTGCGCATTGTGTCCACAAGCGTGAACTGCGCCCGTTTCGGGATTAGATTCAGGGTGCGACGGACAAATAATTGAATCAAGTTCACCTAAAATAAGTACGGTAGGACCACTTTTTCCCGTATCCAAAACGGTATAAAAACCCGTAACGTTTTCTGCTTTTACAATTTCATATCCGAGTTTTAGGAATTCTTTTTCCATATACGCGGACGTTTCGAATTCTTTAAATCCAGTTTCAGGATGTTTCCATACAAATCTTTCTGCATCTAAAATGACTTTTTCATATTTTTCAACACGTTCAAAAAGTTTCATAATTTCTCCTTTCTTTTAATTATTTATTTTACCTTTTTGTAATTTTTATATCTTTTTCGTAGTCGCCGTTTACGAAGAAGTTCTTGCCTACGCTTAAAGTTTTAAGGGACTTTATATTCAAAAATTGAGTTGAATTTATAAACCATACGCCGTCGGGAAGAGTCAAATGCTTAATCTTGCAATCGCATATAACGTCGTCTCCTATATTTAAACGATTTTCTAACTCTCTCTCTTCAAACACGAGTTCTTCTAAATTAGGTAAATTTATAAACGCCTTATATCCTATCGACTTTACGCTTGCAGGAATTATTAATTTTTTGGTCACTACTAAAGACGGCGAGGAAAATGCCTTGGTATCTATGCTTAATACACTACTTGGAACTCTCATCACCTCGCGAGCATTTTTAACCGATTTAATAATATAACCTTCTTCCCACGTTTGGTAGTTATAAGTTTGTTCGACTTCAAAGTCTTGCAAACAAATCTCGTCGCTCAGTTCCTCTTGTTTGACGTCAAAGGCAAAAGTGGTGGGAGTGTCTACCTCCTCTATACGCTCTTCCTTCCTGGGCTTTTCGATTTTTTTGGACTGCTCTTCAATTTTAGAAGTTAAAACCTCTTCTTTTTTGGGCTCTTCTTTCTTTTTGGTCGTTTTCTTGGTCGTAGTTTTTTTAGTGGTTGTTTTCTTAGGCGCAGGAGTAGAGGTAACGGGTTTTGCTTTTACTCTCGGGGTAGAAAGAATTTTGCCCTCGCCCGAAAGAGAACAAACGCTTTTTCCATACGCGT
>JAZQYG010000021.1:0-7351 GCA_045633305.1 Clostridia bacterium
CAACGTTTTTGAAAACAAAATAGAAAAACAAAAATATAAAGGGTAACGAGCGTTACTCTTTTTTTAATGAAAATCCTATACAAAATCTAATAATAGTTTAATTTAATTAATAGTTTTTCGTTTTTGATGAGTTGTTTCTTCTTATTGACGATAAAAAATAAGCGTGATATACTAAATAATTATATAAAAGCATAAAAATTTGTTATGCTAAAAATGTTATAAAAGTTTCCTAACACGATACAAGAGGAAAAGTAAATGAAAGTAATTCCAGAGTTATGCCATGATTTTGTGAGAGATAATTGCCTGCAAAAAATCACGTATAACGATAATCACGACTATAAAGAGTGGAAAAAAGAGATAAAAACCAAGTTTTGCGAACTTATCGGGATAGAAAAAATTAAACAAAACGCTTGTTCGCTTAATTTTGAGATAGAAAGTGAAGTCATAAAAGACGGCTACAAGCAAATAAGATTCACAATCGAGAGCGAAAAGGGAAGTATAGTTCCCGTTTATATTTTAATTCCAAATACAAAAAAGCCCAAATATCCAGTTGCGATAACGCTTCAAGGACACACTTCGGGATTTCATAATTCTATAGGAGAGCCCAAAAGCGAAAAAGAAGAAGAGTATGCTTTAGGAAGAGGTCAATTTGCTGTTCAAGCAGTAAAAAGAGGTTATATTGCCGTTGCAATCGAGCAGAGAGCACTGGGGGAAAGAAGACCTATTGAAAACATGAGAAGTGGCGGTCAAATGTGCTCATACGAAGCAATGACGGCTATTATGATGGGAAGAACGGTTATTGCCGAAAGAGTGTGGGACGTATCAAAAGTTATAGACGCTCTTTCTAATTTTTCAGAGTGTGACCTTAGCGACGTATTTATAACTGGTAATTCTGGAGGAGGTACTGCTTCGTATTACTCTGCGTGCTATGATGAGAGAATACGTTTATCTGCTCCAAGTTGCGCAATTTGTACTTATAAAGATTCAATACTGGATATACACCATTGTACTTGCAACTATATACCAGATGCGTATAACTGGTTTGAGATGGCGGACTTAGCTTGTATGATAGCACCGAGAAAACTTCTCGTCGTTTCGGGAAAAGAAGATAAAATATTTCCGATTGAAGGAGCAAGAAAGGCATACGAGATTATTGAAAAAATATTCAAAAAAGCAAACGCATCTGCAAATTGCAAATTCATAGAAACGGATAAAGCGCATTACTGGTGTGAAGATATCGTGTGGGACGGTATCGAGCAAATGAGAAGAGTTTAAAAATTTTACAACGTAAAGGAGATATAAATGAAAACACATAAAGTAGCGGTTATAGCAGGTGACGGAATAGGTCCAGAAGTAATTGACGAGGGAATAAAAGTATTAAACGCCGTAGCGGAACTTTCAAATGAATTCAAATTTGAATTTACTTGTTTTCCGTGGGGTTGTGAATATTATAAGCAAACAGGCAAAATGATGGCGGAAAACGGTATTGAGGAACTCAAAAAATACGACGCCATTTTCCTTGGCGCAGTAGGAGCACCGGGAGTACCCGACCATATTTCATTATGGGATTTATTGCTCGTTATAAGAAAAAGTTTCGACCAGTATATCAATCTTCGTCCGGTTAAACTTTTGAGTGGAGCACCTTGTCCTCTAAAAGACGTTAAGATAGAAGACGTCGATATGACTTTTGTTCGTGAAAATACCGAGGGCGAATATGCAGGTAGCGGTAGTTGGCTCTTTAAGGACAAACCTAACGAAGTTGTTATTCAAGACGGCGTCTTTTCAAGAAAAGGTTGTGAAAGAGTAATAAGATATGCATACGAACTTGCAAAAAAAGAGGGCAAAACCTTGACGAGTATAAGTAAAGCTAACGCTCTTAACTATTCTATGGTTTTTTGGGATAAAATTTTTGCAGAAGTTGGAAAAGAATATCCAGAAGTAAAAACTTATTCTTATTTGGTTGATGCTGCAAGTATGTTTATGATAAAGGACCCAAAGAGATTTGAAATAGTAGTAACGAGCAATCTTTTTGGTGACATACTTACCGACTTAGGTGCCGCAATTGCTGGTGGTATGGGGCTTGCGGCAGGAGCAAACCTTAACCCAGAGAGAACTTTCCCCTCTATGTTTGAGCCTATACACGGCTCTGCTCCCGATATTGCAGGACAAGGCAAAGCAAATCCTCTTGCTACAGTTTGGTCGGCAAGTCAAATGCTTGACTTTTTTGGACACGAAAAGTGGGGAAAAAGGCTTATTGAAATAATCGAAGAAATTTTGGTAGAAAGAAAGGTTCTAACCCCAGACCTTGGTGGAAATGCAAGCACAAAGCAAGTGGGCGAGGAAGTTGTGAGAAAACTCAAAAACCTATAAACGTCAACACATACACTTTTGAGTTGGAGGGACTCATAATGAAATATAGTGAAGAAACAAAAGATGCAAATATAAATAAGAAAAACTACCTTGACGGACTCGAACGATTGATTGCTTTTAAACAAGACGAGGCCAAACAAAGTAGAGAAGAGTATATAAAAAGTGTTTTTGAAAATCCTACGCCATATAGAGAAGATTTCAAAAAAATGTTAGGCTGGCCTCTCGTTAATTATGAAAAAAAGGGTTTGCCTACCGTAAAAAAGACCAAACTTGCGGAGGAGGATGGCTTTACAATATATAGGATGCAGTTTGAAATTTTAGACAGTCTTGAAATGAGTGGTCTATATTTTGAAATGCAAACCACAGAGAAAAAGCCTCTCGTTTTAGTTCAACACGGCGGTTTAGGTACGCCTGAACTTATATCGGGAGTGTACGAGGGGGATACCGCTAACTACAATCATATGCTTGAACGCGTTATTTCTTATGGCGCACACGCTTTTGCTCCACAACTACTTTTGTGGAACAAACCGCTATATGAAATAGAGTTTGACAGACAAAGTATTGATGCAAGACTAAAAAGAGTTGGTAGTTCAATCACGGCAGTCGAATTATTCGGACTAACAAGAATTTTGGATTACTTCGAGACTCAAGAAAACGTATCGAATTTCGGTATGTTGGGACTATCTTACGGAGGTTTTTATACTCTCTTTTTATCCGCGATAGACGAGAGAATAAAGTCTGCTATTTCTTGTTCGTTCTTTAATTCTAGAGATAATTATCCTTGGCTCGACTGGACTTGGTTTGGTTTTGCAGACAAGTTTGACGACGCCGAAATTGCTTGTATGGTTTATCCTCGAAAACTGTGCATAGAGGTAGGGGAAAAAGACGAATTATTCAACGTAAAAGGCGCAAAAGAATCATTTGAAATACTCTCCAAGTTGTGCGAGGGAGTAGGAGAAGAGTGGCTTAAATTCATAACGTTTGACGGAGGTCACGAGTTTTGTAAAGATGACGGACCGATAGAAGAATTAGTTAAACATATTTCTTAATAAAAGCAAAGACCTAAAATAGTTTTAGGTCTTTTTTATATTGTCTGAAATAAAGGCAATATAAAATGTTTGATTTATCTTAAAAATACACAAGATGATAAGATAAAAATTTTTAACTGTGATATAATAAATAAACGTAGGAGAGAGAAATGTATAACGGGATAAAAAAAATAGAAAAAACGCTTGAAGAAATAGAGAAAAATATTACTTCGGAAATAGATTGTGAGGCATTGGCGTCTAATATGAATTTATCAGTTTATGAATTTAGACGAATATTTGCTTTCGTCGTTGGGTGTCCGTTGTCGGAATACGTTCGTAAGCGAAGACTTACTCTTTCTGCATGTGAAATTGCAAAAGGATGCAACCAAAATATGCAACAAATAAGTGAAAAGTACGGTTATTCTACTCTTGCTTCATTTTCTAAAGCGTTCAGCGAATATCACGGATTTCCGCCAAGCGCTTGCAAAAAAGGAGAGTGTGAGCCTAAAATATTCTTGATTCCTAAGTTCGAGATACGTATACAAAACGAGGAAGAAAAAGCTTTTCGGATAACGTTGGACGAAGGATTTTCTATTCGTGGTTATAAAGCATATTCCCAGATTAGCGATACTTGTTGTTGTGAAAATGTGTGGACCGATTTTTACGCTTTAGGAAAAGACAAAACGATAAAGAGTGACAATATTTACGTTTCTTATAAAAACGATAAAGGTATGGTTAAGTGTTGCATTGGAGAAAGAGATATTTTTGTCGAGGATACGGAAAATACTGAAAAAATTTCCTCTTGTCGATGGCTATGCGTAAAAATGAACACAACGGACGACGACGTTGTTAACCAAAAATATAATGACATTTTTTATAAATTGTTGCCGTCGACTAATTTAATAAGAAAGATTGACGTACCAACGGTCGAGGTTTTTCCTCGTGATATGAGCGAAAAAAATTTTGATTGGGAAATAAGAATACCAATAGAATAGGAGGAGTAAAATGAATAAAATCGTATTAATTACAGGTGCCTCAAGCGGATATGGAAAAGCAACGGCAAAAGCTTTTAAGGATAACGGGGATATCGTTATCATGACTGCCAGAAACATTGAAAAATTGAATAACGCGTGTCATGAAGTAGGCGGGGATTTAGCATTTTCAATGGACGTTACTAATCCTTCTGACTGGGAAAAGGCAGTAAATATTATAAAAGAAAAATATAAAAGACTCGACGTCTTAGTGAATAATGCAGGAGGCGGGGTAACCATTAAAGAGGTAAGTCACTTTTCGATTGATGAAATTGACTCGACTATTAAACTTAATCTAAATAGCGTTATTTATGGATGTCGTGCTTTTTCCGAAATGATGAAAGAGCAAAGAGAAGGTACGATAATTAACGTATCTTCAGTTTGTGCACGTCAGTGTTGGCCTACTTGGTCCGTTTATGCGGCGGCAAAAGCGGGAGTGTTAAATTTTTCAAAAGGTATGTATCTTGAAATGCAACCTTATAACGTAAGGGTAAGTTGCGTAATACCTTCTTCTGCAAGTACCGGATTCCAAAGTGCTTGTGGAATAATGGAAACGATGGATAAACTTTTGCCTGAAGATATTGCGCAAACCGTTTTGTACGTTGCTAATCTCCCTCAACGAGCAGTGGTAGAAGACGTAACCGTTTGGGGGATAGACAAACAAGTTAATCCGTTATGATAAAAACTCAAGTTTGCATTTTAGGGGCAGGCGCCGGCGGAATAGGTTGTGCGTGGCGACTTATAAAAAATGGAATAAGTGTCGTAATAATAGATAAAAATCCTGATTTTGGCGGAACGATGGTTTTTTCAGGGGTTGACGGATGGGAACCTGGTGTGAGTCTTGACGGAATTCATACTCTTATCAAAGACGAACTTCAAAAGATTCCTTATGCGTGCCACGTGACAGAACTTGTGCCAAACATTAATCTTTTAGATGCAACGGTTGGAAGGGATTGGAATCGTGATTCACAAAAAGAGCGTCCTTGGGGATACTGTATGGGCACTAATGACGAGTATGAATCAACGATGGGACGCTGTCTTTCTATTCGTGGCGAAAAAGGCGCGATGAAAAGATTTCAATTTGACGGAGATTTTTTTGCTAAAGCGCTAGGTGAAGTATTTAAACCATTTAAAACTAACTTGACGACGCTATTTGGATATCGTTATATAAGTTGCAAAAAAGAAAAAGGAAAAATTCTTTCCATAACTGTAAAAAAAGAAGGAGAAAGCAAACTAATTTTCGCCGATTATTTCGTTGATGCAAGCGGAGATATCGTCCTTGCCAGAGACGCGGGGTGCGCTTATTCTTTTGGAGAAGAAGGAGAGAGTGATTATGGTGAGCCTTCTGCAAATACTTCTAGCAACAACGTCAACGGAGTTACTTATGTGTTTAGAATATCAAAAACTAATAATCCTCAACATTTCGATATCGTGCCCGATTGGGTTAAAAAAGTAAATATAAAAGAGTGGAAAGAAAATAAAATGCGTCATTGCATTTCGTTTGCCGTACAATATCCTAATGGTGATATAAATTTCAATATGCTCCCAACAATGGAAGGAAACGAGTATTTAGAATTAGGAAAAAATGCGGACGAAATAGGGAAAGCGCGTGTTTATGAATATTGGAATTACCTGCAAAATGAAAAGGGATTGCAAGGATATGCACTTAAGAAAATTTTTAAAGCAGGAGTTAGGGAAAGTTATCGTTTAAAAGGGAAATACGTTTTAAAAGAGCAAGATTTACGTGCGCGCGCACCATTAGACGAAAAGTTAAGTGGAAAAATTATTGCGGTTGCCGACCACGCTTTGGACGTACACGGAAAAGGCGGAAATTGTAAAGAATTAACGTATCCTTATCAAATACCTTTAGAGTGCGCGATGACGAACGAATACGATAATTTATTCGTTGCATGCCGTGGCGCATCTTTTACTCATATTGCTGCTTCTTCTGCAAGACTTAGCAGAACGATGCTATCTTTTGGAGAAGGAGTAGGAGAATATTTAGTGGAAAAAATAAAGGAAAAATAAAAGAAAAAGAGCAACCAAGTTGCTCTTCGGTTAGGGATTTTTAGTTCGTAATAAAAGTGTAGCCCACTATACTTCGCAAAAAAAGCGAAATATGGTGGGCTCTATTTTATTTGTTTACACACGGCATAATGGTTGCCGTATATTTGTGGCTTGTCAAAGAGAGCATAGTGTTCGTTTTGGCGATACCTTTATGCTTTTTGAGAAAGCCAAGTTTTTGGTCTAGTTCCTCAATGTTTTTTGCGCAAATTTTGAGCAAACAGTCGTATTCGCCAGTGATAGTCGCGCACTCAAGTATATCGTCGTCAGTAGATACGTATTCAAGAAGTGAGTCCATATATTCGCTCGACTCCAAAATTGCGAAAATATAAGCAGTGACGGGTTTGCCCGCCTTTTTTCCGTTCGTGACGATAGTAAAATTATTGATAACTCCACTTTGTTTCAAGTTTTGTATGCGCTTGTTAATTGCAGGAATAGAAAGATTAATTTGTTTTTTGATTTCCGTTGCGGTAACGTCGGCGTTATCAGATAAAATTCTTATAATTTTTAAATCTAATTCATCCATAATTTTATCCACGTTAAAGATTTTAGCAAATTTTAGCATTGACGATAAAAAAAGTCAATAAAACCTATATATTTGATTAGAATTTTAATAAAATCAATTAAATAGTTAAAAATATTAACCATCTTTTACTCGTGCGCCGAGGATAGTTAAAAAAGTAAACTTAAAATAAAAAAGACTTAAAAATGGATAAACGGTGACGTTTTTAAAAAATTTTTCGTCGTGATACACTGATAAAAAAGTTCGTAGAGGTGAACTATGTTCGGTGAAGAAAGATTAAACGACAAAGCGCGCGCAATTACTCTTGGCGCAATAAGGGAAATGTTTGACAAAGC
>JAZQYG010000022.1:0-3320 GCA_045633305.1 Clostridia bacterium
GCACGTTTACCGTCGTATTGAAGGACGTCGTTTATGAAGATTGATTTTGGTGAGGTTTTTAAAAAAATATTATATCCACCTACTTGGGTGAAGGCGTTGGCCTTTATTATATCGATAATAAGCGCGACGCTTTCACTTATAATGGTTTTTATAGGATTTGAAAACAGCGCCTTTGTGATTCTTGCATATATTCTTTTTGGTATAGCGGGGGTATCTCTATTTTATAGCGTATATCTTATAGTTCCGCTCGTGCCAAAAATTAAAGATAAAATTATACGTTTTATGGAAAGTCACGATTTTACCTATCTGTTGCTACGTAATTTCGGATTCAGAACGATAATTTTTGCAATAGGTTCGTTTGCGTTAAGTTTGCTATTTAGCGCCTTTAACGCATATATGGGAATAGTTAACCGTTCAATTTGGTACGGCGCGCTTGCAAGTTATTATATAGCCCTTGCCGTTTTGCGCGGTGGAATTATTTTCAAAAGCAAGAGAAAAGAGGAGAGCGAATCAGACCAAATCAAAACTTATAAAAATAGTGGTATAATCGTGCTAATTTTAAACGTTGCGCTTTCTTCTGCGATAGCCCAAATGATTTTTGCAGGCGAGCATTTTTATTATTTTGGATGGACGATATTTGCTTATAGCGCGTACGCTTTTTATAAAATAACTATGTCCGTTATAAGTTTTATAAAATCGCACAAACAAATGGATTTAAAAGTTCGCGCGATTCGTAATATAAATCTCGTGGACGCGCTAGTATCCATACTTGCTTTACAAACGGCGCTACTCACGATGTTTAGCGACGGCAAAATGAATATATCTTTGATGAACACCTTTACGGGCGTTGTCGTGAGTTTATCCTCGATAGCCGTAGGCGTTTATATGATTATATCTGCAAATAAAATGAGAAAAAATTTACAAAAGGAAAATATAGAAAATGAGTAACGAATTTAACTTTAAATATACGGCGCCCACCGCGGAAGAGAGAAAAGAGATTGACAGTATTCGTAGGTGCTACGCGCCTAAACAGCAAACGGAAACGAAAATAGAACGCTTGCGTAGATTAGATTCTCTTGTAAAAAACACCTCGCTAATATGGTCCTTGTGCTTGGGCGTTTTAGGCTCGCTAATATTTGGTCTCGGACTTGCTATGATTTTGGAGTGGAAAATTATAGTGTGGGGAATATTGCTTTGCGTTATCGGAATTATTCCGGTATCCCTTGCATATCCCGTATATAAGAAAGTACTCAAAAAATATAAAGACCGTTACGGAGAGGAGATAATAAAACTATCCGAAGAACTCTTGAACGAAAAATAAATATTCAATAAAGCCCACCATACGAAATAGTATAGTGGGCTTTTCTTAATAACAAAAAATTATATAAACTTAGCTATATTTTTAGCCTTGTTGCTAAAAGTGATAAAAAAACAAGTTTTCGTGATATTTTGGCTATTGCCAAAGTTATATTAAATAAATCCTTAACTCGCCTTCACGCAAATTTCATCGCCGTAGGCGATATCACTTGTCGTAAGACGAATTTCACAAATCTGTTTACGGATTTATTTAGTTGTCGCTAATTCCCTACGGGAAGAGCGACTAGTGGGCTTTTTCTTTACAAATTTTTAACAAATCATTTTCAAATCGTTAACTTAATTTTATTAAAACTTAAATATCAATTGAGTAAAATACTCGTAGAACAAAACTCAAGGAGATAAAAAATGACAAATCAAATTAAAACTATTGAAAAAATTCGCGCAAGTTACACCGAAAAGGAAGTAACAAAACTTGACGAACTCAAAGAACTTGACAAAAAAGTAAAACGCCCAGCAACAATTTTTGCATATTTATTCGGTTCACTTTCCTCTTTGGTGCTTGGCACGGGTATGAGTCTTGCTATGAAAGTAATAGGTAGTACGCTTTCATTTGGTATGCCTCTTGGAATAGGCGTAGGACTTTTAGGAATTTTGCTCGTATCTATCAACTATCCTATGTATAAAAAAATATTAGGAAGAAGAAAAAACAAATATTCTAAACGTATTTTTGAACTGTCTGACAGTTTGTTAAATAAATAAATTTGCAAGGAGAAAGGAAAATGGGAATAATTCAATTTTTTAAAAACGCTTTTTCGGATATGAAAAAGAGCGCAAAAGCGCAACGTGAAGTAGACAAGGCTAATTTAAAGGCAGTAAAAGCGGAAGCGAGAGCAAACTTTGAGGAAAACCGCGGACGTAATACTTTCAAAAAAGCAAAACAGGGCGCTAAAAAAACTTGGGACGAGGCTCATATGAGCCCGCAAGAGAGAGCGGAAATGATGCAAAGAGAAAGAGACGAGCAGATAAAAAAAGCAAACGAGAGACAAGCGCGTGCAGAAGAAAGATTAAACGAATTAAAAAATAAATAATTCAAAAAAAGCCGAATCATATGAGATTCGGCTTTTAGTTATATATTTCCGAGTAGAAAATCAAAATATTGTTTGGTTTGTTCTTTCGTGACGGTATCGTCTTCACTCTCAAAATATTTTGCAAACACGAGAAGAAGGGTGTTAGAAACGTGACTTGCAATAACGTCGGTCGGAACGGGGAAATTTTCGGGCAGTGAATTTTTAATTTTTGAGCGGATATTTTTTGCAAGATAGGTTTTGCAACTATTGATGAAATATCCAGTCGAGGGGTTATGAACGAGGAGTTTTTTGATGTCGCTCTTGTTTTGGTCCAAAACGAAGAAAAGTCTCTCAAATAATAAATCGTAAGTTTCTTTTAGCCCTGTCGTTTGAACGTCCTCGAATTTGACTTGTCTAAAGGTTAAATACCAGTAAAAATCGAGTAAATCGTACTTGTCGTCAAAGTAGTTATAAAACGTTGCTCTGGGGTAACCGCAATCGTCGCAAATTTCGCCAACGGTAAGTAGTTCGAAAGACTTTTTGCAAAGCATATCAAACAATGATTCAGATAGAGCCCCGAGGACGCGTTTTGCGCTTCTTGTAGGTGTACGACTGATATCGTATTTCATTTCAACCTCTCAAAAACTTTATATATATATTTTAACACAATATAAAAATTTTTGCAACAGTCGAAAATTAGACGTTTATCATAAATAGTTAAGATAAAATTTTTGGTGGGCTATATCTTCGCTATCGCTTGATAGAAGCCCAGTCGCTCGTCAAATACTCAACTGCGTTGAATATTTCTTTGTTTTATACTGCCTCTCTTACGTGCAAGCACGACGTGAGTCATTATAAAACAAAAGTCAAGCACTTAAGTGCTTGACTTTTGTTTTATAATGACTCACGTCGTGCTTGCACGTAAGAGAGGCAGTA
>JAZQYG010000023.1:0-3474 GCA_045633305.1 Clostridia bacterium
CACCTATAACTTCCGGCATTTAAATTTTACCTCCAAAATAGTATAAAGTAAATTCTCACCTATTGCGTTTGGGGTACAGTTTGCGCCCACTCTTTTGCGAGCATCGTTGATTTTGTCAACTATATTTGCCACCGCAATAGGAGTAAAAGTTTTTGATAAAGTTTTAATCTCTTGCACGAATATACCTACGCCACTTATAGAATCTGATAACATTACGTCTCTAAATATTAAATCCGATATATTAAGCGTTTCAAGTATTTGCTCTTTCGAGAAAAGATTAGATTTTGAATATTTTACGACGTCTGCGCTTTTGTTAACAGAAAGATACATATCTATTATTTCTTTGTACCTATCAAAAAAGACGTCGTCATCAAGAAGTTGTTCCGCCCTTTCTATGCTTCCACCGCAACAATTCGACACTAAACTGATTTTTTCTGCTGAATAATTATGATAAACGTCAATTAATGCGCTTTTTACTGACTGAGAAGTAAAATTGTCGACGTAAAGTTTGCGAGAACGTGATTTGACCGTATTTAAAATAGCACCTTCTATTGCCGTAGACAAAAAGAAATGCACGTTTGCGGGAGGTTCTTCCAAAATCTTTAAAAGTTTGTTTTGAGATTCAGGATTCATACGCTCTGCATTATGAACGAAATAAAGTTTTTTTCCTCCCGTATAAGCAACTTTATATACGTCCTCAATCATTTCTTCTACGTCTTTTACCAAAATGTTTTTACCAACCAAAGGCAAAACGTGTTTCACGTCGACGTTATTCCCATTTATAACGCGTTCACACTCGTCACAATGCAAACATAAACCTTGCTTGCAATAAACGGCACAAGCAATTAAATCAAATAAATCCGCAATCGCAACGTTATCACTCGAAACAAGCAAATAACAATGACCAAGCGTATTTCTTTTTATATCCGCAAAAATGTGACTAAACACGTTACTGCGTTGTAAAAGGTCAGAATATTTAATCAATTAATAATCCCCTTTTCTTTAAGCGCTTTTAAAATTTCTTTATGGGTATCCATTTTCGTACCAGTAGGACGAATCGAGACCACTCTTTCAGGATAAAGTTTTGCAACTTCTTTATATCCTTGATAAACTTTTTCGTGAAAAGAGATATTTTCGTTCTCCATCCTATCGTCTACGTCCCTTCCGCCTTTACGTCTAAACGCTTCGCTAGGCGCAAGGTCTAAAAATATCGTTAAGTCAGGGATTGCTTCGCATAATGCAGGAGCATTAATCTCGGCAACTTTTTCAACACCTAAGTCACGAGCAAAACCTTGATACGCAAAAGAAGAGTCAACGTATCTATCACAAAGTACGATTTTACCGCTATTAAGAGCAGGGATAATAACTTCGTTCACAAGTTGCGCGCGAGAAGCCGCGTAAAGCATTGCCTCGCACACGGGAGACATTTCCGTAAACTCTTTGTTTAAAATAACTCCCCTTATCGTTTCACAAATACGAACTCCACCGGGCTCTCTTGTAAACACGGCGTCGTAATCGTTGTTTTTAAAATAATCTTGCAAAAGGCGTATTTGCGTACTTTTCCCTACGCCTTCGCAACCTTCAAACGTTATAAATTTACCTTTCATACTATTATTTTACCACATATACCCGTCCGGAATCAACTCCAAACAAATATTTTTTATTTTCAATTAAAAATTCAAGTCCTTTTTCGTCCACAACTTCTCCTCTTATAAAGATAGGCACACCAGGAGGATAAAGTCCTATCTCTGATGCAAGAATTCGATTCACACATTTTTCTAAAGGCACGTATTCGCCATCTTTTGCAGATACTTCGGAAAAAGGTATTATTCTTCGAGGCGTAAAACTTTCCTTTTTGACTTGTTTGATATTTTTCTCGCTTTTTTTAAAACTTGAAACTGCGTTTTTTAAAACAGATATTTTTTGTTTATCCCAAGGAGTTAATATAAATAGCAAATAATCTCCAAATATACACTCGCAAAAAATTCCTTGCTCTTTTAAGCGTTTATCCAGTTCTTCTCCACCTTTTAATATTAGTTTGCAATAATCGTAAGTTGGAATTTTATCGAACCCTAACTCTTCGATAAACTCTTTAAAGCCTTGATAATATTTTTGAGACGAAACTTCATATCTTGCATAGTCCATAGAAGCCATTGCTGGATAATAAGGACTGCTTGTATGAAAAATTTCTCTACCTTTTTTTACTTTGTCTATATATTCATTTTTACACAAAACAACGGCAGAACCAGTAAAACAAGGCAAAGTTTTATGCATACTAAGTACGCATATATCGGCAAATAATTCACCTCGCAAAGTTAAGTCGTCACAAAAAGCAAAGTGAGCCCCATGCGCACCGTCGCAAATTAGCAATTTATCTTGACATATTTTTGCAATTTCCTCTAAATCTGCTACTCGTCCAAAGTAATCTGGTGAAGTAACTAAAACAGTTGAAACGTCTTTATTTTGCGCAATTCCGTTTTTTATCAAATCAACGCTTAATGGCAAAGGAAATCCGTATTCATCATACTCAACGTCTAAAAAGATAGGTTCTAACCCCAAAACAGAAATAGCGTTATAAATAGACTTATGAGAATTTCGAGAAAGTAATATTTTTTTTCCTCTTGATTTTGCAACAAAAAGTGAAACGAAAAGCCCTGTCGTCGCCCCGCTAGTACACATAAATGCATTATCGACACCGTAAAAGTCCGCTAAAAGTTCTTCAGCCTCTTTTATAACGCCATTTGGATAAATCAAATTATCTGAAAAATCAAGTTCAGTTATGTCGTATTTTGCGCTTTTATACAAACCACAAAAAGCCTCCCCTTTGTGAGAAGGCATATGAAAACGCGTAGGATTATTTGCTACGTATTTTTCAACACAATCATATAATGGTTTTTGGGACTGATTGAAATCTTTCACTTTTACTCCGAAAAAGTCCCGACGAGAGTCGGGACCTTTTTAGCGTGTATAATTTTGTATAAACCAGTTGATAAAGCAAAGCGATTCAGCGTAACTACCAGAATCTCTTACAATTCCAAAAGAGTAATTCAAAGTTTCGCTTCCTATCATTTCAGGATTATCATAAACTAAACGATTAACTTTTGTTAAATCAAAAGCATTGAGATTAATACCGTAATTTCTTGGTGTAGAATCGTGTTCGAATACCCCCGTATGGTCGTTATTTGGAGTTTTTCTGGTGCATACGTAATAGTATTCAGAGTGCTTTTTGAAAGTTTCTTTTAAGTCTATTGCAACAGGATTATTCTTTTGAATTTCAATTTCAATAACTTCGTCTATCGGTATATAATAATCTATACCTACGTTATACTCAAAAGAATTTACGTAGCTTAGAAGTTGACCTTGTTCGTCGTAATAATCATTAAGGGTTGGCAACAAAAGAATATCGATTCCGCCCATTTTCTTATCTGCTTCGAGTTTAGCAGAAGCGGCTTGTCTCATATCGAAACCGTTCTC
>JAZQYG010000024.1:0-37386 GCA_045633305.1 Clostridia bacterium
TATTCAGGCGGTTTCAGATGTTCTCAACAGCCTTGCTCCTGTAATAGCGAAGCATCCCGAATACGAGAAAGCTTCATTGTTGGAAAGAATTGTTGAACCCGAAAGACAGATTGTCTTCCGTGTTCCTTGGGTTGACGACAACGGCAACGTTCAAGTAAATAGAGGTTACCGTATTCAATTCAACAACGCTATCGGACCTTACAAAGGAGGTCTCCGTTTCCACGCATCCGTTACCGAGGCAGTTATTAAGTTCTTAGGTTTTGAACAAACCTTCAAAAACAGCCTCACCTCCCTTCCTATGGGCGGTGCGAAAGGTGGCGCAGACTTTGACCCCAGAGGCAAGTCCGATATGGAAATCATGCGTTTCTGTCAAAGTTTTATGCTCGAACTTTCTAAATATATCGGCGAAGACACCGACGTTCCCGCTGGTGATATCGGCGTAGGCGCAAGAGAAGTAGGATATCTTTTCGGTCAATACAAGAGAATCAAAGATACCTTCGTTGGCGTACTTACCGGCAAAGGAATCCCCTACGGCGGTTCGCTTATTCGTCCCGAGGCAACGGGCTTTGGTGCTGTTTACTACACCGTTAATATGCTCGAGGCTTTTGGTGAGGACGGAATCAAAGGCAAGACCTTCGCTGTATCTGGATTTGGTAACGTTGCTTGGGGTACGGTTAAGAAAATTACCGAACTCGGAGGAAAAGTTGTTACTATCTCTGGTCCTGACGGATACGTTTACGACGAAGACGGAATTTCAACCGACGAAAAGATTAACTTTATGCTCGAAATGCGTGACTCACGCCGTGACAAAGTTCAAGATTACGCAGACAAATTCGGCGCAAAATTCGTTGCAGGCAAACGTCCTTGGGAAGTTAAAGTTGATATCGCTATGCCTTGCGCAACCCAAAACGAAGTTGGTATCGAAGACGCTAAAAATATCGTTAAAAATGGACTCAAATATTACGTTGAAGTTGCTAATATGCCCACCACCGCAGAGGCAGTTGAATACCTCAAAGCAAACGGCGTAGTAGTTGCTCCCTCCAAAGCAGTTAACGCAGGTGGCGTAGCAGTATCGGGATTAGAAATGAGCCAAAACTCAATGAGATACTCTTGGACGGCAGAAGAAGTTGACGCAAAACTCAAAATGATAATGAAAAATATCGTAACTAACTCTCTTAAAGCAGCAAAAGAATACGGCTTAGACGGCGACCTTATCGCAGGCGCAAATATCGCAGGCTTTATCAAAGTTGCAGACGCTATGCTCGCTCAAGGTGTAATTTAATTAACTAAACTGTCTAAACAAAAAAGAACTTGGATTTCTCCAAGTTCTTTTTTTTATCTCTACTTATTTTTGATTAGCAAAATAGTTGTCGTATGCCTCTTTTGGTAAATACTTTTTGGTGTTTTCAAGCATTTCATTAAATAACTTTCTACCATTTTCAAAGTCAAGTGGCATATTCGGGCAGTTCATAAACGCACTGAACACAAGTTCGTAGTCACCTTTAAACGCTCCTTCTAAAACGGTTTGTTGCTCTCTACAAATTCTCTCAACCAAAGCGTGAACGGTATCGGGAAGTCTACCTGCAACAAGGGGACGAACGGAATTTGCGCTGATATGCGCGTTGGTTTCAACTACCGCTCCGAGAGGTAATTCGGGCATTTGACCTATATTAGGAATATTTACGTTAGTTATAAAACCAGTACTGAGTCCACAAAGCGCCTTAATCTGTTCAACGCTCTCCTCTCCACTATTGAAAAATTCAAAATTACCCGTTTCAAGAATTTTTTTAGTTTTTTCAATTTTCTCTTCTAAATCTTTTCTACGCCAAGAAATAGGAGTCAAATTAAATCCGAATTTTGTAACGGTTTCGGGGTCTTTTAAGTACCAAGCGCTAGGACAAAACTCTGCAAGGTGTCTGCTTCCTGCCGCGCCAAGTATACCAAAACGTTTATATAAATCAAATTTTACGATATCGGTAGAACCAAAAGGACTCTTTTTCCAACTTACGTTATTCTCGTCGATTAATCCTTCGGGATGCTCTTCGATAAATTTATCTAAAATCGGGAATAAATTTTGTCCTCTGCAATACGCCTTGTCCACCCAAGTGAAATGGTTAACGCCAAGCACGTTAATTTCTATCTCGTGGCGCGCTACTTCCATATTGTATTCTTTTTTCAATATTCTTCTGAATACCTCTTGAGTTCCAAATACTTCGTGACAACAACCAAATGCTTTAATCTCTGGAAATTCTTTATAAAGCGTTGCAACGCAAAGAGTCATGGGGTTAGTGAAGTTGATACACCAAGCGTCCGGACAATTTCTTCTTATTCCGTCTGCAAAAGTTCTAAAAATAGGAATAGTGCGCAATGCACGAATTATTCCACCAGGACCGGTAGTATCGCCTACGGACTGATAAATTCCATACTTTTCGGGAGTATGAATATCCGATTCCATTTCGTCAAAAGTGCCGGGAAGTACGGAAATGATAACGATATCAGCGCCTTTTAACGCCAAATCCATATCGTTTTCTACGATATAGTTCCATTTACCAACTACGTCCTCACGCGCGCTTATAGTGTTGCCTATACTAGCGTTTGCTTCTGCCGCTTTTGTGTCAATGTCGTAAAGATATATACTACCACTTAATTCACTTTCTTTTGCAAGGTCATTCATAAGATTTCTTGCCCAAGCACGAGAGCCACCGCCCACGTATGTAATTTTCAAATTTTTCGCATCCATAAAACTGCCTCCTAATTATCAAACAAGTTGACTCACGTCACAACTTATATTTACAACAATTTATCTAACATTTCAATAGTTTATAAAATAAAGGTGAACGATATATGTAAAAACTTCGAATTTTGCTACAAAATGTGCATTAAAAACCAGTTGTCGCACTTGACAATATATGTATAATCTACTAAAATACATATATCGAGCAATAAGGATTTAGTATATGGGATTTTTTGACGTACACACTTGGATATCAGATAAGCCGTTTTCTATGCCACAACTACACGAACACGAATATTTTGAACTTTATTTTTTGATTGACGGCGAAAAACGTTTTATTACACAAACAGCAATCTATAACGTACCTAAAGGCAGTATGGTAATTACAAAACCACGCTCACTCCATCTATTCGAGGGTGGACCGTTTAAGCGTGTATTGATATCTATCGAGCCAAGTTCGCTTTCTCCTCACCAAATAACTTTTTTGAATAATTTAGTAGAAGAAACGCCTATTTACACTTTTCCTAATAAAATAATGACTCAAATTACCAAACTACTCTCTTCTATGTTAAAAGAAAGCGAAAAATTAACTCAAGGGAGCGAGTTAAATAATAGACTCACATTTGATTATCTAATATATCTAATAAGTAAGTATAAGATTCCTTGTCAAGAAGAAGGTAACCGCAAAGAAAAAGAAATTATGCACCCCATAGTTCTCAAAACGGTCGACTATATAAATCAAAATTACACAAAAAAAATTTTGATAACCGACCTTTGCGATACCTTCCACGTATCAAAAACTTGGCTTTGCAAGAAGTTTTCAGAGTCAATGCACACCTCTATTACAAACTACCAAATATTATTGAGAATAAACAAAGCAAAAAAAATGCTCTCAAACACACACATCTCTCTTGAGTCCATATCGAACGAACTTGGTTTTTCATCTACAAAATATTTTGGACTCGCTTTCAAAAAAGTAACTGGCATTAGCCCTATTGCTTATAGAAAAAAAAGTCAATAGTTTTTACAATTTCGACAAGACTCTAAATAGCGTTATTAGAGTCTTTTTATTTCAATATTTCAAAATAAATTTTTTTTGTAAAAAAGTTGTTTTTATTTGACAAAGTACACTCTCCAAGTTATAATATAATTAATTTGTTTGTCCACTGGACAAATTATCAAATCGAAGATTATCAAAGATTTAGGAGGGAAACAAAATGGAAGGTATGCGTTTGGAAAAAGATTCTATCGGCACTATGTGGGTAGAAAAAGACGCTTATTACGGAGTGCAATCATTAAGAGGCGCTCAAAACTTTACTATTATCGAGCAAAAACTTAACCCTTATTTTATCAAAAATATGGCTCGCATCAAAAAAGCGGCTGCTATGGTTAACTGTGAAATAGGAGTACTCGACAAAGTTAAAGCAGATGCAATTATAAAAGCATCAGACGATATCATTAACGGCAAATACCTAGACGCGTTTATCGTTGACGCTATACAAGGTGGCGCAGGAACTTCGGCAAATATGAACGCAAACGAAGTTATCGCTAATCGCGCTATCGAAATTCTCGGTGGAGAAAAAGGTGATTACACCATAATTCATCCTAACGACGACGTTAACATGGCTCAATCAACCAACGACGTTATTCCTACCGCTGGTAAAATGACCGTCGTAGACCTTATTGCTCCATTGCTCTATAATCTCAATCTCCTTGCAGAGGCTTTTGAAGAAAAGGCGAAAGAGTTTGATTCTATAATCAAAATGGGTAGAACCCAAATGCAAGACGCTGTACCTATTCGTCTTGGTCAAGAATTCAAAGCATACGCATCTGCAATCAGACGTGACATAGTAAGAATCACTCATATCGAACTTGAAATGCACGAAATGAATATGGGTGGTAGCGCAATCGGAACTAGCGTAAACGTAGAACCCGAGTATCTTTCAAAAATCGCTCCCGCTCTTTCTAAAGTTTGCGGATACGACGTTAAACTTTCAAACGACCTTATCGACTCTACTCAAAACCTCGACAGTTTTGCTTGCGTATCTTCCGCTCTCAAAACTTGCGCGATTAACCTTTCCAAAATTTCTAACGACCTCCGTTTGATGTCAAGCGGACCTCGTACGGGATTTGGCGAAATCAATCTTCCTCCTAAACAAAACGGTTCAAGCATCATGCCCGGTAAAGTTAACCCCGTTATTCCCGAAGTTGTAAACCAAGTTGCTTTCCTCGTAATGGGACACGACGTTACTATCAACTTCGTAGTTGAAGCAGGTCAACTTGAACTTAACGCGTTTGAGCCCGTACTATTCTATCAATTATTTGAATCTATCACTGCCCTCACCGCAGCAGTTGGAACTTTCACCGTTAACTGCGTAAAAGGTATCACCGCTAACGTAGACAAATGCCGTGAGAACGTAGAAAAGAGCACGGGTACGGTTACTGCTATGGTTCCCTTTATCGGATATCAAAGAGCAGCGGATATTGCTAAAGAATCACTCAAAACGGGTGTATCTATAAGAGAAATTATTCTCCGCGACAAAATACTCACCGAAAGCGAACTTGACGCAATCTTAGAGCCTTTCGCAATGACGAGCGCTCGTTCAATGAAGAAAAACTAACAAACTGACAAACTTACGCACTACTGAAAAGTAGTGCTTTTTTTTCGTTTTTTTAACCTTTTTTTATTAAATCATTGACTTTTAATAAATATTAGTATATATTTTTATCAACTTAATATAAATAGAGGCGCGGTATTCATGATAAACGCAAATAGGGATTAGTTTTGCGTGGGAAAGGGAATATCGCCGAAGAGACGATTTTGCCCAAAGGTCGCCGTCTGGGGATACGCAAAATATGCGTATAACTGTCACGATTTTTTCGTGGTGCGCTATTAAATTTTTCGAATTAAACACGATATTTAATAGTATCGTGTTTTTTTATAAAAAACAAAGGAGAAAGTTATGTTAACTACTAAAAACAAAAAGCCGATAATTTTGATAATTGCGGCTATCGTAATCCTTGGATTACTTATCGT
The DNA here is from genome assembly GCA_045633305.1 of Clostridia bacterium. Lineage (GTDB taxonomy): Bacteria > Bacillota > Clostridia > Christensenellales > RUG350 > RGIG2224. The sequence goes on from JAZQYG010000024.1 coordinate 5,772, forward strand.
AGCAGTTGCAACCGGTGGAGTCAATAATACGTTGGACTGTCCGGATTGCACTTCGGGCGAGTGTGAAACTTGTGGTGACTCGGGAGTCGTTGTAGGCTCGGCTTGGGCTCTTCTTCCCCCTATTATCGCAATAGGCCTGGCCCTTATTACCAAAGAAGTTTATTCTTCACTCTTTATCGGTATACTCTCTGGCGCAATTCTCGCTGCGGATTTTAACCCCCTCGGCACTTTCGACGGAGTTATATCCACTGGTCTTATTAGCGCCGTTTCCGACACTGCGGGTATATTCGTATTCCTCGTAGAACTTGGAATACTCGTGGCTCTTGTCAATAAAGCAGGTGGTTCAAAAGCATTTGGCGAGTGGGCGCAAACTCACGTAAAGAGCAAAATCGGCGCAGCCCTTGCAACCTTCGTACTTGGAATACTTATATTTATAGACGACTACTTCAACTGTTTAACCGTTGGCTCTGTTATGCGTCCAGTTACGGACAAACACAAAATAAGTCGTAGCAAATTTGCATACTTAATTGATGCTACAGCAGCGCCTATTTGTATGATTGCTCCTATTTCGAGTTGGGCGGCAGCAGTTTCTCAATACGCTCAAGACGGACAAGGACTTAACTTATTTATCGCGGCAATCCCCTTCAACTTCTATTCTCTACTCACTCTCGTATTCGTAATTTCTATCGTTTTGATGAGATTCGACTTTGGTCCTATGAGAGCGCACGAGATTAGAGCGGAAAAAGGTGACCTATTTAGCGGAAAGCAGATAGTCCAAAATGACGACGAGCCCTCTGCAAAAGGCAAAGTTATAGACCTTATTCTCCCTATTATCGCTCTTTTAGTTGCAAGCGTATTTGCCCTCGTTTACGTAGGCGGAATATTCGACGGTAAAGATTTCATATCTGCTTTCGGTGATACCGACGCTACCGTTGCTCTTCCTTGGGGCGGATTAATTGCTCTTATCTTTACTATAGTTTATCTTGCAATAAGAAAAACCGTTTCCTTCGACGAATCAATGAAAAGCATCCCCAAAGGATTTATCGCAATGGTACCGGCTATTCTTATTCTTACCTTTGCAACCGCTCTTAAAAATATGACGGGTGAACTCGGCGCTGCCTTCTTCGTAGGTGACCTTATGAACGGCGCGGCATCAGGTCTTATGAGTTTCTTACCTGCAATTATCTTTATCGTTGCTTGTATCCTTGCTTTTGCTACGGGCACCAGTTGGGGAACTTTCGGAATACTTATTCCTATCGTTACCGCAATGTTTGCTCCCACCGACCCTCTTATGATTATTAGTATGTCGGCGTGTCTTGCAGGCGCTGTTTGCGGTGACCACTGCTCACCCATTTCCGATACCACTATAATGAGTAGCGCGGGCGCAGAGTGCGAACACTTAAATCACGTTTCCACCCAACTCCCCTACGCTATATACGTTGCAGTTGTATCCTTCGTATGTTATATTATTGCAGGATTCGTTCCTTACTGGTATATAACTCTCCCGATAGGTATTGCTATTATGATAGGCTCGCTCTTTGGTATGAAATATTTCTCTACAAAATATTACGCAAAAAAAGAGCAAGAAGCAAAAATTGCGGAATAAATCAATAAAGAAAAAGAGCAAGTTCAGTTGAACTTGCTCTTTTTTTTTATTCGTTAATTTTACTATCTATAACCTCGTACATTTCTCCGCTTTCGCTTTTTGTTGCCTTTTCGTTGACCGATAGCACCTTCACCGTTAAGGTATTATTTCCGAATCTTATTGAAACGATATCGTCTATCTTGACTTTGGTAGCAGGTTTTGCATCTCTACCGTTTATAGTAATTCTCTGCGAACTTGCCGCCTCTTGAGCAACGGTGCGACGCTTTATCAATCTTGACACTTTAAGAAATTTATCAATCCTCATAATTTATACTAATCCCCTTCAAAAGTTCTCCTATCGTAGAGGAGTTTTTTACTCCCGAATCGTAGTTATGTAAAATGCGTTTTTCTCCGCCGAATATATCAAAAGAATTTGCTCTTTCCTTTAAAATACTCGAATCCGTCGACGGTGATAAAGCAAAAATTTTATCCCTTAATTCGTTATATTCTCGCCTTTTAGGCATTACACCAAAAGGTGTTTTTTCTCCTTTTTCAAGTCTTCCTTTTGCTCTATACGAAAGTTTGACTACCTCTTCTAAAGACAACCCCAGCCTATTACATATTCCTTTAGCGACGGTCATAGTGTCTTTTGCGTCGTTAAGGCTTATATGCTCCTCATTGACCTCCACTCCAAACTCCGCGCTTGCTCTCTCAAGCGATACCACGTTTCTTACGCTTTTGTAATCGGAATATATAAGTTGCACGTCGTAATAATCAAAATTCGGGAGAGTCAAATCGTATCTTTCGCCCTCCGCTATCAAAAAGTTTACGTCGTTGATAACGGCGTAACCGAAAACCATTACGTTTTTATCTTCCAGCAGAGCAAAAATCTCCTGCGCTTTTTCAGGAAATTTAGGTGATGATAAAAATTTTTCGGTGGGGTAACCCAGTTTTATATCTCTTTTATCCCGTCTGCCCGTTAGATGAAAAGGCGCGTCTGGATTAACGAGTATATCGTCCTCTTTTATAGTATTAAAATCGCTATCCGTCAAAACGTAACCAAAACTACAAATTTTTCCTTTTCCGTGGTCACAATTAGCACACTCTATATCAAAAAATAGATAGTTCATACTACTTCTTTATGCTCTTCAACTTTAACAAAAGCACGGTTACGTCCGCAGGGGAAACACCCGATATTCTCGATGCTTGCGCAAGATTTTCGGGTTTTATTTGATTCAACTTTTCCGCCGCCTCAATTCGAAGTCCCTTTATTTCAAGGTAATCAATATCAGTAGGAAGAGCCATACTTTCAAGTTTCTTTTTCTTTTCTATTTCGCTCTTTTCTTTCGCTATATATCCACCGTATTTAAGTTCGGTAAACACGTAATCAAGGTTGTGCTTATCGTAACTTAATAATTCGGGGTAAATTTCAACGACCGCTTGTCTTGTGATTTCCGGACGCTTTATCATTTCTACGAAAGGCAAGGAGTTTTTAGGAAGAGTAGACGAACAAATATTACAAAGTTTAACTAGTCTTTCGTCAAGAGTAACGGTTTTTAATAATTCAGCGTTAATCTCTTCTATTTCTTTTAGCCTTTTTTCAAAAGCAATCTTTCTATCCTCTTTTACAAGTCCTATCTCAATTCCAAGAGGAGTTAGTCTTATATCCGCGTTATCTTGACGAAGAGAAAGTCTATATTCCGCTCTTGAAGTCATCATCCTGTAAGGCTCTTGCGTACCTTTGGTAACCAAGTCGTCAATCAATACTCCTATGTAACTTTCCTCTCTTTTTAAAATAAGTGGCTCTTTATCTTGAATATATCTAACCGCGTTAACCCCTGCTATTAATCCTTGAGCACCTGCCTCTTCGTATCCGCTCGAACCGTTGATTTGACCAGCGGAAAATAGTCCTCTATGACCTTTAAGTTCAAGAGAAGGACGAAGCGCAAGCGGGTCTATGCAATCGTATTCAATCGCATAAGCGTAACGCATTATTTCAGCGTTTTCAAGACCTTTTATTGAGTGCACCATCTCTTCTTGAATATCGGCAGGAAGTGAAGTTGATAGACCTTGGATATATACCTCGTCAGTGTCCCCTCCTTCGGGCTCTAAAAAAAGTTGATGTCTTTCTTTGTCTTTGAAACGCATTATTTTTACTTCGATAGACGGGCAATACCTCGGTCCAGTACCCTCTATAACACCGTTATAGAGAGGAGCTCTATCCATATTGTCCAGAATTAATTGATGCGTTTTTTCGTTGGTGTAGGTCAAATAACAAGGTTTTTGCTCTTTGAGGTCAACGTCCGTCATCGTGGAAAAACTATATATATCCTCGTCGCCTTCGGCAAGTTCGGTTTTTGAGTAATCAATAGTTCTACCTAATACCCTCGGAGGAGTACCCGTTTTGAATCTACGAATAGGAATACCCAAATTTAACAAACTTTGGGTAAGATAGGACGCTTTCATAAATCCGCAAGGACCTTCCTCTCTAACCGTTTCACCTATTATAATTCTAGAATCAAGATAAACGCCCGTTGCAAGTACGACTGCTTTCGCGTGAATTTCACCAAACTGCGTTTTAACTCCGTAAACCACACCGTTTTCTTCTAAAACGTCGGTAACCTCGGCTTGTAAAACCGAAAGGTTCTCCGTCTTTTCCAAAACGGATTTCATCCTTCTATGATAAAAATTCTTGTCGGACTGCGCTCTTAAACTTTGTACGGCTGGACCTTTTCCGCTATTGAGCATTTTAAGTTGGAGAAGAGTTTCGTCTGCGTTAACGCCCATTTCTCCGCCTAACGCGTCGATTTCGCGAACAAGATGACCTTTTGCCGTGCCTCCTATGCTCGGGTTGCACGCCATAAAAGATATAGCCTCTAAGTTAAGAGTAATTAGTACTGTTTTCATGCCGAGTCTTGCCGAGGCAAGTCCCGCTTCTACTCCAGCGTGACCTGCGCCGACTACGGCTACGTCGTAATTTTTTACTTTCATATTATTTCCCTACGCAGAACTTCTCAAATACGCCTTCTATAATGGCCTCGTCTGCCGTTTTTCCCGTGATTTTACCAAGAGCGGACCACGCGTTTCTCAAATCTACCGCAGTGCAGTCAATGGTAACCAAATTATAATTATTTTCCGCTTGAACAAGGGATTCTCTTGCCTCAAATAACGCCTCTACGTGACGAGCCTCGGTTATTATCTCTCCGTCTTCCGTACCTATAAGAGATGCGATATCGTCAAGTAATTGATTGATGCCTTCACCAGTTTTTGCCGAAATTCTTCTGTGCTCTTCTTCTCTAACGATAGGAGCGTCACATTTATTTATGCAATAGAAAATCTTTTTATCTTTGAATAGTTTAATAAGTTCTTCTTCGCTATCGTCTTTTTGTTTGGTGCCGTCAAGAAGAAAAACGATAACGTCGGCAGAAAGAGAGGCTTGTTTTGCTCGCTCTATTCCGACCTTTTCCACGATATCCTCGCTCTCTCTAATACCCGCTGTATCAAGAAAACGAATTTTGACTCCTTCGTGCAAAATAGACTCTTCTATCGTATCTCTCGTCGTTCCCTCAACGTCGGTTACAATTGCTCTCTCTTCACCTAAAATAGCGTTCAAAAGAGAAGATTTACCCGAATTAGGTTTGCCTATGATTGCAACCAGTATACCGTTTTTGATATATCTACCTTTTTGGGCGGTACTGGCAAGTTCTTCTACCTTTTGACGAACTGATATAATTTTGGAAGGGGTTTGCTCGTAAACTTCCTCTTCAACTTCTTCAGGATAATCAATAGCAGCAGAACAAGCAACGAGCATTTCTTCTATCTCTTCTTGTAGAGAGGTGATAACGGCGTAAAGTTTACCAGTCATTTGTCTGTACGCGCGATTTAATTGAACTGCGCTATCGGCAGAAATCATATCGGCAACGCCTTCCGCCTCGTCCAAACTCATCTTGCCGTTTAGAACCGCTCTTTGAGTGAATTCACCGCACTCGGCAAGTTTTGCTCCTCTTTGAATAAGAGTTTCGAGTACCCTTCTACACAAAAATACTCCCCCGTGAACGTGAAATTCAACGAGGTTTTCACCTGTATAAGAAAAAGGCGCTACGAATTTGACACACATGCAACGCTCGTCAAAACCCTCGCCGATAAATCTACCAAGTTTCATTTCCCTTTCTCTTTGCTCGCAAAAAGGAACGGCAGACGTGAAAGATTTCTCCGCTATTTCAAAGGCTCTATCGCCCGAAAGTCTTATTATTCCTATTCCACCCGCGCCGTGCGCAGTCGATATGGCTACTATGGTATGCATATAAAAAATATAAGGGGCGAAACGCCCCTTTTAGTTATTATCTCTTTTTGTATCCGAAACTTCTTAATTTTCCGGGACCTTTTTTGCTAAAACTCGTACTTGACTTTTCCTTATATTCATCACTTGGTGCATAAGGGTCGTATTCGTTAGACGCTTTAGGCTTGTAGTTGTCGTGATTTCTTGCGCTTGCTCTTTCCTTTCTTTGAGGACGAGCGTCACGTCTTTTTGAATCACGTCTATCACGATAACGCTCGGGCTCTGCACCCGGTGTTTCGTTCTCGGGAATAATAACGACGTATCTATTCGGTTCTTCTCCCGCGCTTTCAGTATGAGCCTTGTCGCTTTCAGATAAAGCAGCGTGTATTGCTCTACGTTCAAAAGGATTCATGGGCTCAAGTTCAATACGTCTTCCGAGTCTATCTGCCTTTTCTGCAAGGTTTACAGCAAGATTAGAAAGAACCTTGGTACGTTTTGCGCGATAGTTCTCCGCATCAACTACTACTCTTATAAATCCGCTTTCACCTTTGTTTGCAACTAAAAGGGTAAGATATTGAACGGCGTCAAGAGTCTCTCCGCGATATCCTATAAGAGCAGAACTGTCAGAGCCGGTAACGCTTATAGTAACGTCGTCACCAGTTTGAGCAAGACTAGCCGTACAATCAAGATTCATAGAGGTCAAAAGTCCTTTAATGAAATCAAAGGCGCGACGAGCAGGCTCTCCGATTTCGGTTTGGTTTTTTGCATCAAGAACGAGTTCTTGGTCAATTTCCGGAGCGCTCGTTATTTCAACTCCCCTTTTAGATACTCTAACTACGGCTTTTGATAAAAGTTTACCTTCGGAAAGAATTTCTATTTCCGCTTCTTCTCTTGTTATGCCGAGTTCTGAAAGTGCAAGGTCTATGGCTTTTTCAACCGAAGACGCTTTCTTTTCTACGTAATCCATAATTTATTACTTCCTTGTGTTATTAGCGTTTAAAGGTGTGAGTCAAAAGATAATCGTCCTCTTTTTTGTCTTTCCTGTCCGTTATCAAGTTGTAGATAAATCCAAAGGTAAAAGAGAATAACTGACTCACCAAAAGATAGATGGTAAACGCAGCACTATAAAAGAGTGCGAAAAATCCCATCATTGCAGGCATCATAAATTTCATCATAGCGCCGTTTGCCATTTGCGCAGACGCGTCGGTGTCCAAAGTAGGAGGAGTTTGCTGACGCATAACGAATTGAGAACCGAGAGTTAGTAGGACGGTCAATATAGGTAAAATCAAATAACCGTTCCAACCTTGGTTTTCTTGTTGCGCTCTTATAATGCCAGTATAAGTTTCGTAATCGTTTTTAGTTCCGCCTACGAACTCTTTATCTACGCCGAGGCCCCCAAGACCAGCGTTAGTGAATTCTTCGTAACTTGGGAAAGGCGAAGACCAGTTGTCGCCTACGAAAACGTTTTTGACCCAAAGCCAACCGGGTCTATCGTACGTTTCTAAAACAGCCTCTTGCGCTGCTTTAACGACTTCTTCGCTATCTCTATTTAGAGTATGTCCACTTTCTTCAATTTTTTCATTGACCGTTCTTTCGTATACGGTAGCAATCTCGTAATAATCTCTCTTTACGCTATAAGTTGCCATTTCGTTAAATCCGGCAAATACGATAAAGAACACTACGAGCGTTACGATAAGAGGCAAACAACTTCCGAGCATAGAATAGCCCTCTTTTTTGTAGAGTTGAAGTTGTTTGGTTTGGAACATTTGCTTGTCGTTAGCGTATTGCTTTTGAAGTTTAGCAATTTGGGGTTGCATACGCTTCATTGCGCGAGAATTTTTGTGCATAACGGACTTTTGCCAAATATCGAGAGGAGATAAAGCAAGTTTCAAAATAAGCGTAAATACTACGACAGTCCAGCCGTAGTTACCTATCCATCCGTATAACAAATTAATAAATTGCGCAATAAAATGGTTAATCGTGGGCTCTTTTGGTACTTGCGCCAAAAGAACGCCTGCGTTAGTTATAAAACCCATTTTGATTTTCCTTTATAATTTAATTTGACGGGATTAAAACCACCCTTTGAAAATGGATTGCATCTAATGATTCTATACGCGCCAAGCGCACACCCTTTAATACAACCGTGCTCGCGTATCGCCTCTATGGTGTACTGGCTACAAGTCGGAGTGTAGATGCATTTTGCCCCTAAAACGGGAGAAAGATATCGTTGGTAAAATCTTATCGCTTTTATAAAAAGCAATTTCATTATTTTCCACCTTCAACTATAAGACCTGCCTTTTTGACCTGTCTTTCGAGTGAATCCCTAATTTCAGTAAAACTTGCTAGAGTAATAGAACTTCTAGCAACGAAAATTAAATGATAACCGCTTTTGATTTTTGGCAAAAACGAGCGAACTGCCTCACGCATTTTGCGTTTGACAAGATTGCGGGTAACGCTTCCGCCTATTTTTTTAGAAACGGAGAAACCTATCATAAGACTTCCCCGCGCTTCGGTAAAGAGCAAAACGGAGTTACGTCCGCCTACGCTCTTACCTTTTCTGTAAATGTAATTGAAACTGCGGTTATTTTTGAGCCTATAGCGCCCGGGAAGCATAAATTATGCCGAAAGCGATGCTCTACCCTTTCTGCGTCTGCGAGAGAGTACGTTTCTACCCGAACGGGTTTGCATTCTCTTACGGAATCCGTGTACTTTGCTTCTTTGTCTTTTTTTAGGTTGATAAGTCCTTTTCATCGTTGTATATCCTCACTTTATGATAATCAAAATTCAAGCGGTATAAAACCGCACTATTGATTATATATAAAAATAGTAACTTTGTCAAACGATATTCGCCTTTTTCGCATATTATTCAAGCGTCGACATACAAATTGGAATATCGTGCAACCTTTCTCCGATAGCAACGGCTACGATTTCGTATTTTCCGCTATCATCAAGGGAAATTTTTACTTTCACAAAAGGCTCACTCAGTTCAAAATAATGCGAAAGAGTCTCTTTCAAATCTGCAGAAAGTAGTGCGTTAAATCCGTCGGGGATATTGCTTTTATCCTTAAAAAGTATCCGTTTAGTGCGCATGAGCGCAAGTTTAGATTTTTTCATATTCTTCTCCTTTGCGCCCTAGCACGTCCAAAAAAACCTCGGTATTTTGCGGTGCAATCTATGATTTTCTTGCTTCCCGTTTCCACGTTTTCTGCAAATAGTGAAAATACTCCGGTAGTATCTGCAAAACTTCCGCAAGAGGCGGAAAGGGCAATATCGTCGCTTTCAGGAATTACGGCAATAGGAGTTTTGCGCATTATTCTGCAAATATCTTCAACTCCCATCATCTCGCGACTAAGCACTAAATCACCTCGAATTCTATTTATAACCAACCCAACTTGCTTTAACTTGTACGAGGAAAGCAAGGTCAACACCTTGTCCGCGTCACGAAGGGAAGAAATGCCGGGATTCACGACTACGTACGCCTCGTCCGCCATAGAAACAGCCCTATGAAATCCTCCCGATATTCCCGCCGGACAATCGATTAAAACGTAGTCGAATCCTTTTAAACTTTCTACCAAAGTCTTAAACTGCGCGCTCAAAAGTTTACTGTCTCCAAAGGTATGAGTGGATGGGAGTATAAACAAATTAGGAATAAACATATCCTCAATAAGGGCTTGCTTTATCCTACATTTACCTGCAATCACGTCGAATACGTCGTAAACGACTTTATTCTCCACTCCCATCAAAACGTCCAGATTGTTAAGTCCGACGTCGGCGTCAAGCATAACGACTCTTTTGCCCCTTTTTGCAAGTCTTACTCCAAGATTTGCGCAAATAGTCGTCTTACCTACCCCTCCTTTTCCCGATGTTATCACGATTCGTCTTGTCATAAAATCTCCTTTTGCTCAAATATTGTAACCTACGAGAAAGAGAAAAAAGGGTGTATTTATATCAAAAAACCAAAAAATTTGACGATAAAAATTAAAAAGCGCTTGTAATAAAAACAACAGATAAGGAAATACTCAAAACGGAACGAAATTACGTCCCTTTTCATAAAATAAAATATAACAGAAGGTGAAAAAATTGATTAAACGAGGAGAACTTTACTATGCCGATTTAAGTCCAGTCGTTGGGAGCGAGCAAGGAGGAATCAGACCCGTACTTATAGTTCAAAACGACGTTGGAAACAAATACAGCCCGACTATTATCGCGGCTGCAGTTACCAGTAGACTAGACAAGGCGCGCCTACCTACCCATATACTCTTAACCGGTGAGTGCGGTCTACCTAAAAACAGTATAGTTCTACTTGAACAATTGAGAACGCTAGACAAAAGACGACTCAAAGAAAAAATAGGTGAAATAGGAGACGAGGTAATGCAAAACGTCAACCAAGGTCTTTTGATTTCCCTAGGATTTTACGTTTAGACAAAAAGGTGATTTAGAACGAAATTTATAAAAAAAGGATTCGGAATTTTCCGAATCCTTTTAATTTGTTTCTTAACCGAATATTGCGTTGATTACGCCTTCGTTTACTTTGATTGATTGTTCGCCGTAGATATCAATGAAGTTTGCTTGATAATTATTCATTACGTTAGTTTCTTCCGCACCCTTTAAGGTATCGTAGATATGCTCGTAAAGATTGCTTGAATCTTCGTAATCGATAATTATATTTTTCAAATCGTCCGCAGTAGTAACGTTGTATCTACCTTTATTCGCTCCGTCTTGAATCGTTTGAGAGGAGAAAATATTCGTTACCATGATAATGTGTGCGCCGTAATCGGTTACGCATATACCCATTGAACCTACTTTGCCGGCCTCGCTTGAAATGAGTCCTCCGTCAGTAAAATCGGTAGGAGCAACGCCCGTAATGAGCCACTCGCACATATCTTGGAATTCTTCCATATAAGTGTTGTCGTCGGGTTTGATAACGTAATCGTTTTCGTTATTAAACATACCTGACTCGCTAGCGTTATTATATCCGAAGATGTAATCTACGAATTTTGAAATTTTCTTCTCTAACGTATCGTTCGCAGAACCTTCAACTGCAGTCTTAACTTTGTTAGCAAAAGTCATTACGTCGAGAGCAAGGATATTGTTTGCATCAAACTTGAGGTCTCTCCAGTCCACGAGGTCTGCCATAGTTTCTTCGTTGTATGTGGGCCACCAGTCGGCAAAATCACCGTAATCGTTTATTTTTAAGTTTTGAATAAGCGCTTCGCGATACGCTTTGAGAGCGTCTTCGCTATAATTGTTGCTACTCTTTCTATCGTCGTATTCTTTTTTGGAATAAGTTGATTCGTCTGCAAAGTAAACGTGTTTATTCTCCGCTTTTCTACCCTCTAAACTTGCCTCTTCAAAAGAGATAAGGATATGTTTAACGGTGCCGTAACCAGTTTCGGGATGATAGTACACTACTTGGTTATTTTTGATTGCAGTGCCGTACGCGTTTTTGTCCGCGGTAAATTTTTCAATATTCTTTGCTTCTTCGAATCTAAATCTTTCAAGAACTTGAGCATCCGTTATATTGATAGATTCGTAAAGTTTTTCTTGAAGGGCTCTGATTACGATAGATTCGTATGCCGATTGAAGAAGAGTTTCTTCACTCTTAAACTGGCCCGAAAGAAGAGTTTCAAGTCTACGGAAAGCAATTCTTTCGTATTTGTTTTCATAGTTACCTTTTTTGGTTTGCATCCAAGAAGGAATAAGTTCGGTATTTGAATAAACTTTCTCGTCGTCATCTTTTTCAGGAAGAGGTCTAACGGTACGAGTATCTTCCTCTTCTTCCGTTGCGCTTCCCGATTCAGAACCGGACGAACCTGAAAGTTCTCCTTCGTATTCTTCTTTTACCGTTTTCAAATATTCTTCAAATATGGACTCCAAATCCTCGTTAACGGAGTCTTGCGCCTCGTTACGTTGTTCAATTGAAAGCGAATCGGGAACGATTTGCATCTTTGCGTTATCCCACTCGTAAGGAAGTTCTTCACGAGTAGACGCGTCGAGAACCAAAAGTTTTCTTACTGCGAGTTGGTCAACGAAATAGTCGAACACTTCTCTCTCGGTCATACCGTAATACTGCACGTAAGTTTCTACGTATTGAGAGTACTGTTCAAGCACTTGAAGTTTGGTAACGACTGCGGTTTTACCTTTGTAGTTAACCGTTGCAACAGTCTGTTTCATATCTCTTTCGGTATTAACGCCTAAGCAACCTGAAAGCATAGTGACTGCAAGAACTACGATAAGTAAAATTCCTATGATTCTTTTCTTCATTATTATCTCCTTTCCTAAAAAGGTCAGAACTCACCGATTATCTTAGATAGTATACATTATTTACAACTGTTTGACAATCGTTTTTATTGAATATTTTGGCTTGCTATCTCCAAAAATCGAGTAACCGTCTCGATTTTATCCTTAGTTTTAAGTTTTTGCGCGCGGAAAAGCACGGAAGGAGGACTTGCTTGCACCACGCAATCATTTCCAAATTCCGAAACGGCAAATAAAACGTTTTGTTCTTTGAAGGACAAACTACCCCTGAATCTTATTCCCGTTCCTTTGTGATTTATAACGACTTCGGCAACGTTAATTTTTGCAGAAAGGTTAGAAATATAAGAAATTTTCATAAGGTTCTCAATTTCCTCGGGCAAAGTGCCGTAAACGTCATTGATTTCAGATGAAAGTTCGCGAATTTCCTCTCGTGATTCAAGAGAGGCTATTCTCCGATAAAGTCTCATCCTTTCTCTATCGCTCGGCACTACGCTTTCGGGCACGATTGCATTGACGCTTATTTTAACGTCGACGTTTTTGTCCTTTATCTTCTTGCCGTTAATTTCAGCAATACTCTCCTCTAAAAGTTTGCAGTATAAATCGTATCCAACTTTGTCAATGTGTCCGTGTTGTTCTCTACCCAAAACGTTACCTGCGCCCCTTATCTCTAAGTCACGCATAGCGATTTTGAATCCCGAGCCGAGTTCACTATAATCCATAACGGACTGCAATCTTTTACCCGCGTTGTCCGTGAGCACTCTACCTTCTGGATAGGTAAAATAGGCGTAGGCAAGTCTATCGCTTCTACCTACTCTACCACGGAGTTGATAAAGTTGAGATAGACCAAGTTTATCCGCCTCGTACACGATAAGAGTATTTGCGTTAGGCAAATCTATGCCGTTTTCGATAATGGTGGTCGAAACTAAAACGTCTACGTCCCCACTATAAAAAACGTTCATCCTTTTTTCTAATTCTTGAGGAGAAAGTTTGGCGTGAGCAAATATAATTCGAGCCTCGGGCACGAGTTCTTTGACTCTAGCGGTAAAACTTTCTATACTTTCCACTCTGTTATATAAAACGAAAGCCTGTCCTCCCCTTAAAAGTTCGCGTTTTATAGCGTCGGTGAATAGTCCGTCCGTAAATTCGGTAACGTAGGTTTCAACTGGAAGTCTATTCTCGGGAGGCGTTTCCAGTACGCTAATATCACGAATACCGGTAAGCGACATATGCAAAGTTCTAGGAATAGGAGTTGCAGAAAGAGAAAGAACGTTGACGTCACTTCTTAAAAGTTTAAGTTTTTCTTTGTCCTCGACTCCGAATCTTTGTTCCTCGTCCAAAACCAAAAGCCCTAGCCTTGCGTAAACTACGTCTTTTGAAAGCAGTCTATGCGTTCCGCAAACTATATTCATTTCGCCCTTTCTCAAAGATTCGAGTATGGATTTTTTCTCGCTCTCCGAGGTAAACCTACTCAAACAACCTATTTTGAGTCCGTATCCTTCAAATCTTTTTATAACGGTGTCGTAATGCTGGCGAGCAAGTATGGTAGTCGGGGCAAGTATTGCTACTTGATAACCTTCTAAAACGGTTTTGAATACCGCGCGGAGAGCAACCTCGGTTTTTCCGTAACCAACGTCACCGCAAAGAAGTCTATCCATTACTTTGCCTTTTTGCATATCCTCTTTTATCTCTTGCACCGCTCTTTGTTGGTCTTCGGTCGGAGCAAATGGAAAACGCTCTTCAAATTCCGCTTGAAAGGGAGAATCTTCGGGATATTTTACGCCTTTGCTTTCCTCTCTCTTTGCATAAAGTTCGAGTAGGTCGAAAGCCATTGCTTTAACCGAACTTTTTACCCTTTCTTTGAGTTTAGTAAACTCTTTTCCCCCGATTTTAGACAGTTTTGGGCTTTCCGCTCCACCCGAATAACGAGAAAGCATACCCATTTGGTCTATCGGAACGTAAACGACGCCGTCCGTGTACTCTACGCAAACGCAATCCCTTTCGGTATCCGTTTTGAGCCTATTGATACCCTTGAATACGCCTATTCCGTGTCTATCGTGAACGACGAAATCACCAACGTCGGGGATAGTGAATACGTCTTTTTTGCGGAGTTTTACGGTTTTGCTTTTTTTGCGCAAAAGTTCTTCCGAGCCTACAACTACGAGTTTTGCGCCGTGGAAAATTAAACCGTTTTTGATATCGCAATCCACAACTACGCACGAGCCAAGTTCGATATCTTTTGAATAAATCACTTCCGCGCCCATTTCCACGAGTTCGCTCGTTACGGATTTAGCCGTTTGTTCGTCTCTGGCGGAAAGAATAACGGTGTAACCTGAATTTTTCCAGTTGCGTAAATCGCTTACAAGCGTTTCTTTATCAAGATGGTACTTCGTTATAGGAGTACACCTATACGAAAATACGGCGGTAGGCTCGAATATGGGATTCATAGTGGTGATTTGTTGAAAAGCCACGACACCTTCGCTTGATTTGTACAGTTTTTCTCTATCTCTTAAACAATTGACGTGACGAGAGGTTACCTCCCCGCTTTCTAAAAGAGAAGAAACTCTATTTGCTTGCTCTTTGTAGAGCCTATCCGTCCTGTCTGCAAGTAATCTACACTCGTCGTATACACAAATAACTTCTTGCGGTAAGTAGTCAAAAATACTTCCCAAAAAGTCGGTTGCAAAAGGAATTACCCAGTTAAGTCTGCTATCCGCCCCTCCCAAAGAAAGAGAGGTAATTGCGCTTTCGATAATTTCTTCAAGTTTTACCTTTGCATCTGGTGATAATCCTTTTGCTTTTACCTCACGAAGTCTATTGATTACGATTTTTCTTTCCTCTTCGGTAAAAAGCAAATCGGTCACGGGCAAAAGAACGAGACTTGCGATATTTTCCTTTTCTTCGAGGTAACGTATTCTTTCTATTTCGTCCCCGAAAAATTCTATTCTATAAGGCTTGTCTTGAGTAGGACAAAAAACGTCTGCTATATCTCCTCGAGAAGCAAACGTACCCTTTGTATCCGCATACTCCGCCCTCGTGTAACCAAGGGAAACGAGTTTGAGTAAAAACTCCCCTATGTCAAGAGTATCGCCCTCTTTCAAAAAACAAGTGAACGAGGCGAATTTTTCCCTATCGGGAGTATACGCCATAATTGATTCGGGAGTAGCCACGACGACGTCGGGCTCGTTTTCTAAAAGTTCGTAGAGAACTTTAATTCTTCCAAAAACACCCTCGGTTGACGAACGTTTAAAAAAGAGAGAATCTTCCTTTTCTGGAAAACGTACGGCGTTGACTCCGTATCCTACAAGCCCCTCTACCATGCGACGCGCCTCGATTGCGTCCGTAACCACGTATAGCACGGGCTCTTTGATGTGGGCGAGCACGTGCAATTTGTGCGGAAAATTCATACCGAATACGGAAACGCGTCTTCTGTTTTTTACGTGAACGAATAGGTCCGCAAGTTCCCCTTTTACGGGGATATTAAGTATTTCTGAAAGAGTTTTGGTCAATTATATTGTCTCATTATACGCTCAAAATCGCGTTTGTCTATATATTCTTTGACTGCCTCAGATGCCGTATCAATACCGCACTCTACGGAGTCTTTATGTTCGCTAAGTATATTCATAAGTACGAAATTTATAAGCGGAATATTCTGAGGTGGTTTGCCTATTCCTATTCTTATTCTTTTAAACTTGTCCGTCTTTAAGCACTCAACGATATTTCTCATACCGTTATGAGTACCCGCGCTACCTGACTGGCGCAAACGGAGCACGCCTACGTCAAGGTCGATATCGTCGTAAATTACCACTAAATCGTCTAAACTTGCTTTATGTTTTCCAAGAACGTCGCGTACGCACTCACCTGAAAGATTCATAAAGGTATCGGGAAGAACGAATACTATCTCTTCGCCCTTATTAAAAAATTTGGCTACGTGACCGTTACCACTCTTTTTGAATTTAAGTCCAAAGTGTTCGGCAAGATTTTGAACGGTTTTGTATCCCATATTGTGATAAGTATCCTGATAATTTTTTCCCGGATTTCCAAGTCCCACTACTACAAGCATTTGTTTTTTCTCCTTTTTTCCTCAAAGTAAGTTCTTATTATATTTGCGCACTCCTGTTTAAGTACGCCTTTTTTTATTTCAGCCGTGTGATTATATTTGCCCTCGTTTAAGTCGTAAAGCGAACCGCAACAACCGCCCTTCGGGTCGTCCGCGCCATACACTAGACGCGGAATTCTTGCATTTAGCACCGCTCCCATACACATCGGGCAAGGCTCTATCGTAACGTAAAGAGTAACGCCGTCCAGTCTCCAGTTGCCGACCTTTTTGCACGCTTTACCTATCACGAGCACTTCGGCGTGATTGAGAGCATTCCCCGTTTTTTCTCTCGTGTTGTGCGCCCTTGCTATCACTTTTCCGTCCAGTACGGCAATAGCGCCGATAGGAACTTCGTCCTCATCTCTTGCTTTTTGCGCCTCTTTAAGGGCAAGTTTCATAAATTTTTCGTCTTGTTCCATTTTTCTCCGCAAATTAATTCGCAAATTCCTGCGTTTTGTCTATATATTTGGTCAAAATCTTTATCGTCTAGTGGATGAGAGCAAAAATTTGAACCAACTTCTATCGTAAAGCCGTCTCCGAATCCCTCGTTTATAAACCAGTCCTTAAATCCGCCCGCGCTACCCGTTGATTCCAAAAGAGGATAACCGAGTTTTTGATAAAGAAGGTTTGCTCTATTTTCATCTCCTACCCCTTTGTAATTTCTGTATATTACCTCGCCTTTCGTGTGATAGGTCAAAAGGGTATCGAATCTATATTTATAAACTAGATTCACGCTTGCTAACGTTTCGGGCTCGCTATTTGGACTTTTGCCAACGTAGTTTTCAAAGTTTGGCTCAAAAATATTGCTTTTCCCGCTACCCCAGTCCGCGTTATAATTGACGTTGATATCTACTCCTCGCCCGTTTGCCTTCCACAAAGAATAAGACTCTCCTTTGCAAGATTTGACGAGAGCAAGGTATTTTTTGGGAACGGCGCGCTCGCCACGTTTGACTATTTCCGCTCCGTCTATATTAAGTAAGGGCAAAAAACAAATATTATCCCCCGTATACTCTTTTGCAAGAGTTGCAACCAGTTTTGAGGTGATGTTTTCTCTTGCGTGCGTCCCTCCAACTATTAGCGCTCGAGGAGCACTGCCTCTCGTAAATGCAGGTATTAGTTTGCCGTAAACGGTCTTGCCTATATATTCTACTTGATACCCAAGAGAAGCCAGTTCCCTTTCATCTTCAAGTAATTCCGAGTATGCGTACATACTACTATTTTAGCGCAAAAGTCCCCATATATAACTAAATAAACTCGTCGATATACCTATAACGAATATCGCTACCCAAAGTATTTTGGTCAAAATAATGTCGCTTTGTTTTTCTTCCTCAATCAAATCGTTTTGCATTACCTTTTTAGAAGAACAAAGTTTATTGAGTTTTATAAATAGCAGGATTGAGCCTATCACCGCGCCCGCCCACAAAACGGAACAAATAATTGCGCCCACTATCGTAGAACTAAAAGCGTACACAGAGTTCATTACTTGACTGACGAGCCCGCCGGTTGACTCTGAATAAATTCTTATTACCACGAAAAAGTTATTGATAAAGTGCGCAAGCATTGCAGGGAATATACTACCCGTGATTGCAGTTAGCGCTCCGAACATAAGTCCGCCTACGAAAGTGTAACCGGTTTGCGTAATATTTTGGTGCATAAGAGCAAACAAAATTGCGGAAAGAATAACTTTCCTTTTTACGCTATCTCCGCTCATACGATAAGCAAGCCCTCTATGAGTAATTTCCTCAAAAAAGGCAGGTAGCACCGCAGAAAATAGCGCGCCGAGCAAAAATTCACCAAAGTTAAGATAAACCTTGGGGTCGGATACCACCGAGGTATACCCAGGCATCTTTAAAATTGCGCTCGTGACGGTATTTACTCCGCCGTTAATTACTGCATGCAAAATACAAATTGCAATTATAATAAGCCACGCATTTACTCCCTTTACTCCTTTCAAATTAAAGTCTGAGCAAAGACTGCGGAAATCTCTCTTTTTTGCAATACAAATATAACAAACTATGGGGATAATACCCATACAAACTATTTGACAAAGCGTAGAAAAAAGTCTATCGCCGTCGTTTTCGTTAAGTTCACCAAAATAGGACTCGGCAAAACATATTCTTACAAAAGTGAGAGCGCACATAATAACAAGATATGAAGTTAGGAGTTTATTTCTCTTCGTCATACTCCAAATCCTTTCACTAAATCCAAGATAATAAGGGCAATCGTCGTCAAAAAGGATAATCCAAGCATCAACTTTTCAGTTGAAGAAAACTCAGCGCGCTCAACCTTTATTTCTCCTATTCTTTGCGCGCGATTTATAAGAGTGTTGAAACTTAATCTCTCGCACACGAACTCTTTCCCTCTTTTGCGCTCTAATCGTCTCATAAAAGCGTTAAGCGCAAATATTAAGCATACAAATCCTACGACCGCCATGATAGCGCTCGGCAGGATACTTGAAATTTCAAAGAAATTCGTCGCACTTTGCGCGCTATCTTGTACTATAAATGGTTGCAAGTAAGTTATGATTATAGCAAATGCGTTATTGAAAAAGTGCAGAGCCACACAATACCATATCGAGCCTCCCGCGAGAAAAATCAAAGCGCACGCAACCCCTATCAAAAATTGATGCACCGTTTGAACTACGCTTCCGTGAAGCAGGGCAAAAAAGAGAGCGGATATAATAATTGCTTTCTTATTTCCGAGGCTACGTCTAAGAGAGTTTAATATTCCCCCTCTAACTAAAAACTCTTCACTAATAGCAGGGAGCAAAGCAACGGTGAAAAGAGATAATACGAGTTCTGCTATCGTGCTAATTTCATCAAGAGAAGACTGGGCTGGCATATATCCCAAAGACTCAAAAGCGTAAAACACGATATTTGCAAAAAAACTACCAAAGTAAAGTAGTCCTACGCTAATGACTGCGATATAGATAAAACTTACCCAGTCTACCTTATTTTTTATTCCCGTCTCTATTATGGGGTCTATCCCCGATTTACTCATAACTAAATAAGTTCCGAGTAAAAAAATAAGTTCTATCGTGACGTAAAAAACATGCTCTTTAAACTCCATTTCGGGAATAAAAGCGTATACGAAAACGCCCAGAAAATTCAAACATAGAATTCCCCAGACTGCAAGTCTACCTGATATATTTGAGGAGATTTTTTGAAACATAAAATAACTCCCTATTATAGTTACTTATATTATAACCATAAAAGAGAGCAAAGTCAATTTAAAGGAAAAATTTAATTTTCTTTTTCTTGGATATTATCGCCAAATTCAATGCGTATAAGCGCAGGCAAAAGTAAAAGCACGGAAACAAAAGCGGAAACCATATGAGTGATAAAAAAGGATAGTCCCATATAATATCTAGTAATAAATGCGGACAAAAAATTCGTCTTGGGTGAATATATAAATAAATCAATCAAAGTCGTCTGAATACCAAACAAAAAGGTCATACCAAGAGCCAGTAGCGCAAAATAAACGCTTTTTTTGACTTTGAGTTTATTAAAAATGGCGCAAACAAAGATAAGAGCGTTCCAGTGAATAAGGTAACTTATAACCCAAGTTCCAAACCCGTACAAAAAACACTCCACCAAAATAAAAACGTTGCACGCGCAAAAGGTCTTGGCTTTACCGAATTTTAAAGCGTAAAAAACAATAAGCAATGTCACGAGTTCTACGTTTGCAATCCAAGAAAGGGCAAGTTTAACCACCGTTAAACTTGCCGACATAAGTCCTATATAAGTTATATCTCTTGCGCTATGTTTTTTGTTCATTACCAAGTAGAAATTTTGAATATATACGTTGCTCCCGCACTAAGAGGTAGTTCGTTTATACCTTTTAGTGCGCTAGCGTAACTTACCCCGTCAATTTCACAAGTGCCAAAACTTTGGTCGTAATATTTAATTTCGCCTATTTGAACGTCGGTGTATATTGCCCAAAATTCATTTTTAGTTAAATCAGGCGTTATTCCGTTAATCGACCCAACGAATCCAGACGAGGCGGTATAATCAAATTCTTCCCCTTTTTCTTTTAAGTATTTCATAAAATCTTCAAGAGTCGTAAGGTCTTTGTCTGTCGTGTCAACGGAATAAGATTTGACTGCGCCGTCCGCGCTAACCACGTGAAGTTTAACGTTGCCCTCTTCACCTTTGCAGGCAAAGCAACAAGCAAGCACGCTCAAAATAAGAGCGCATACGATTAAGGTCTTTAATACTTTTTTCATACAATACCTCCGTAAAATAAAAAATCCTCTATTTCTCGTGAGAAAAAGAGGATACGGCAAAGGATATACTACACCCTATGCTAACACCGCCCATCTCCCACCGAGACTGCTAACAGTCGTTTACGGGCAGGTCTCCTGACTCGGATAGCGTTACGCTTGCGACCTTCCCGGTTTCCCAGTGGTTTATTCGCATTATCCTACAGTAGCGGGGGCTGTGATTAAACTTCCCTATTAAGTGTTGTACACCCGTAAACCTATTAAATTGTTAATATTCGAGTTTTGGAACTATGACTCTGGTATATTCGTCGTCAAGTTGAGAACGAGTAATATCAAAGTTGTCCGTGTCAAGATATTCGATAACGTCCTCGTCGAACTCTTTCAAAAACGCGTCGACTTTGTCGATATCTATATCTACGCCTTTTGTCCTATAATGCATAGGAATAACGATATCGGGCATAAGCCTATCTACGTATTCCTTTGCTTTTTCGGCGTCAATCGTATAATTTCCGCCAACGGGGATTAATAAAACGTTAACCGGTCCTATCGCATCAACAAGTTCTGGAGAGCACTCCTCTCCTATATCACCCATATGACAAACGTTAATTCCGTCAATTCTAAATTTAAAAATTATATTATCACCGCGTAGTTCCCCTTGTTCTTCGTCGTGCATAGAACTAACGCTAGATACGTGAATACCTTTGATTTCACAAGCGACAATCTCGCTTAATATAACGGGATTTCCTTTGACGGATTCTCCGTTATTGTGGTCGTCGTGAGTGTGACTTATTGTTACAAGGTCTGCTTTAACGTCAGGAAAATCTATCCCAACGTACGGGTGATAAGGGTCGGTAACCACCGTCGTTCCCGTGCTCTCAGTCAAGAGAAAGGACGAGTGGCCCAGCCATCGAACGTTCATTTTTATCTCCTTTATTTTTGTTTATACTCAGAAACGAGTTTGTGTATTTTAGCCGAGGGGTCAATAACCGCGCTAATACTTCTGTTTTGGTTACAAGCGGCAACGATATAAGCGATATACTTGCTCATATCAGCCTCAACGTACCAAGGCTCGTCTTTAAGTTCGGGACGGGTGTAGGTAAGGTTAGTACCGATAACGGCGGTAATCAAACCTTCGTTGTACGCGTCTCTAAACTTTTCGATACCTTCGGTAAAAAGTGCGTAGGTGGTAGACAAATAAATCCTATTTGCTCCCGCCGCCTTCAAATCTTTTGCAAGTGAAAGTGAAGATTCACCAGATGCAATAATATCGTCAGCAACGAAAATATCCATACCCATAGTAGGTCCACCAAGATATTCGTGCGCTACGATAGGATTACGTCCGTTAACTACGGTGGTGTAATCTCTACGCTTGTAGTACATACCAAGGTCAACGCCTAAAATTGATGCGTAATATTTGTTTCTGTACATAGCGCCTTCGTCCGGGCTAACTACCATAAAGTTGTTTTTGTCAAGTTTCAAATCGTCGAAATTTCTCAAAAGCGCTTTGAGTACTTGATAGGTAGGCATAAAGTTGTCAAATCCCATCAAAGGTACTGCGTTTTGAACTCTGGGGTCGTGAGCGTCGAAAGTGATTATATCTTTGACTCCCATAGCCGAAAGTTCTTGGAGCATCATAGCCCCGTCAAGAGATTCTCTCATATTACGCTTGTGTTGTCTACCTCCGTACAAGGTAGGCATAATAACGGAAACTCTAGACGCTTTACCTCCGATAGCGGATATCATACGTTTGAGGTTAGCGTAGTGGTCGTCCGGGCTCATCCTATTAGTCTCGCCGAACATTGAATAAGTGCAACTGTAGTTGCCAACGTCAATAACGATAAACACGTCTCTACCTCTAACGCTCTCGTCAATTACGCCCTTACCGTCACCGGTACTAAATCTTGGGCATTTGAGAGAAATCATAAAGGTGTCTACTTTTTCTTCGTTGACTTCGTTGAACCACTTAACGAGATAGTAATCTATTTTGGAACAGAGGGCTTCCGAGCCGGGGGCAGCCATGAGTGCCAAAGGACTATGTGACCTCCCTGCGTGGAATAAAGGTTCTCCCGGTGCTAACATTATACTTTTCCTCCGTATAAATTATTATTTTCAATAAGAGTATAACATACTCTAAAATTAATTGCAAAATTTTTTGAGCGGTTTTTGTCATTTAATAACAATATTATTAAAAATAATATCCTCCGCCACAAAAAACGGCTATTTATAAATAACCAAATTATTCAGTCCTACTCTATGACTCCACCGCCAAGACAAATCTCACCGTCGTACAAAACGCAGTACTGACCGGAGGCGATTGCTCTTTGCTTTTGGTCGAATTTAACCCTAACTTTGCCGTCCTCTAACCTTACCGAACATAATTGCTCGGGTTGACGATGACGAATACGAGCAGTTACTCTCTTTTCGCCTCGTATAGGCTCTCCGTTTATCCAGTTAAAACTCTCGCAAACAAGTTCGTCTTTGAATAAAACGTCGTCCTCTCCGTGCGAAACGAACAAAATATTATTCGGAACGTCCTTGCCTATTACGAACCATCTTTCGCCCTCTCCGCCTATGCCGAGACCTTTTCTCTGACCAAGGGTGTAAAAATAAACTCCTTCGTGACGTCCTACTACTTTGCCGTCGCAAACGATATCTCCGGGTTTCATAGGAATATAATTTGACAAAAACTCGCGGAATTTACGCTCTCCTATAAAGCATATACCCGTACTGTCCTTTTTGTCCGCGGTAACGAGCCCTAGTTTATCTGCAATTTTACGAACTTCACCTTTTTCAATATCATGCAAAGGGAAAAGTACCTTTTCGATTTGTTTTTCGGATAGTTGGTTGAGATAATAAGTTTGGTCTTTTGCGCTATCTTTTGATTTGGTTAAATAAGTCCTTCCGTTTTCTCTCAAAACTCCGCAGTAGTGACCAGTTGCGATATAGTCTGCTCCCATAAGATTTGCTTTTTCTAAAAACGGTCCGAATTTAATCTCACGGTTGCACAAAACGTCGGGGTTAGGCGTTCTACCTTTTTTGTACTCCTCGACGAAATGAAGAAAAACTCTTTCCATATACTCTTTGGAAAAGTCAACCGAATAAAAAGGAATATCAAGATTCGCGCACACTCTCAAAGCGTCCGCGTAATCTTCTTCCGCAGTGCAGTGACCCGCGTCGTCGCTCTCTTTCCAGTTGCGCATAAACAAGCCTATGACGTCATAGCCTTGTTCTTTTAATAGGTACGCAGAGACCGAACTGTCTACTCCTCCGCTTATTCCAACTACTACTTTTTTACTCATATAACTCCGTGGAAAGATATCTCGAACCCGTATCAGGAATAATAACTACGATATCTCCCTTGACTTTTTCACTTATTTTAACGCCCGCGCAAAGGGACGCGCCCGACGTGATACCGGCAAATATACCTTCTTCTTTTGCAAGTCTTCTAGCAAATTCGTACGCCTCTTCTTCCGAGACTTTTATAATTTCGTCAAAAAGGTCAACGTCTACGATAGTTGGAATAAAGCCCGCGCCTATACCTTGAAGATTATGCGCGCCTTTTTCTTCTCCAGACAAAACCGCGCTATTTTTGGGTTCAACGGCAATAATTTTTGCGTTTATTTTTTCTTCCTTGAATTTCTTTGCAATTCCGCAAAGCGTACCGCCCGTACCAACGCCTGCAACTACGGCGCTAACCGTAGGTAAATCACGAAGAATTTCCTTTGCCGTAGACTCGTAGTGCGCTTTTAAGTTGTCTTCGTTATCGAACTGCGAAGGGATAAATGAATCGGGATAAACTGCTTTGAGCCTTTCCGCCTCTTCTATTGCCCCAGCCATACCTTTACTTTTGTCAGTCAAAACAATCTCCGCGCCGTATGCAGACAAAGTACGCACTCTTTCTTTACTCATATTCTCGGGCATAGTGAGAATAAGTTTGAGTTTACGTACCGCACAAAATAGGGCAAGTCCTATTCCCGTATTACCGCTAGTAGGCTCGATAATAACCGTACCACTTTTGATAACTCCCCTTTTTTCCGCCTCGTTTAACATAAAATAAGCGGTGCGGTCTTTTATGCTTCCGCCGGGATTCATAAATTCCGCTTTTACGTATATTCTACTCTTGCCGTCTTTTGCCGTTATGCTATTAAGACGAATTAGAGGGGTATTTCCTATCGTTTGAAGAACGTCAGTATAAAGCATAGTTTTCTCCTTTTTTATAGTATAGCATTATAACTTAAATTTTGCAAAGATTTTTCACTTGACGAGCGGAGCAACTTTTGATAAAATAAAAATATCGGAAATCGATGACACGTTCGGAGATGATGAGTAGCAATATTCTTTTTTAAGTTTGTATTTTTGCACGCTCGTTTTCTCCAACGAGCGTTTTTTATTTGGAGGCAAAATGGAAAGAATAGGAATAATAGGAATAATCGTAGACGGAAATGAAGTCGGAGGAGAAGCGCCCCAAAAAATTCAGGCAATTCTCTCTGAATACGCAAGCGTTATTATCGCAAGAACGGGCGTTCCCGTACACGAATTGAAACTGTCCGCAATAAGCGTGATACTAAAAGCAACGGTAGAACAATTTTCGGCAATTACTGGAAAACTCGGAAGAATTTCGGGCGTTTCCGTAAAATCACTTATAAAATAGAGGCTTTTTATGAAAAAACCAATCAAAATTTTCGCAATTTTACTCACACTCATTTTTTCTTTTTCGGCAATTTCTTGCGCAAAGAATCCCGATACGCCAGTCACTATATACGCTCCCGACGGCGCGCCCGCGCTATCTATTGCAAGTCTAATAAACGAGGGCGCAACTATAAACGAAAGAGAGATTAACGTCACGATAAGCGACGGGGGGACGGTTAGCGCAAAACTTTCAAAAGGTGAAACCGACGTTGCAATCTTACCAGTGTCAGGAGGCGCGAAACTTTATTTAAAAGGCGGAGACTTCAAACTTTGCGCCGTTACCGTGTGGGGACTTAATTATTTAGTCGGCAAATCTACTATTAATAGTTTAGACGAGTTAAAAGGAAAACTTATCCACTCAATCGGAAAGGGAGACACCCCCGATATAATGTTCAAAAAGGTGCTTGCAAATAGCGGAATTACCTACGAGGAAGGCGACACTCCCAAGGAAGGTACGGTGGTAATTAAGTATTACTCGGCGGGAAGTGAAATACTACCTCTTCTAAAAAACGGCACTGCACAGTACGCAGTAGTCGGCGAGCCTCTTGCATCTAAAGCAAAAGCGCCTGCAATAGGTTGCGTGGAAATATTAGACCTACAAAAAGAGTGGAAGGATATAACGGGAGTCGAAGTCGTTCAAGCGGGAGTATTCGTATCTAAAAGCGTTTACTCGGACAAAAACTTTATGAGCGATTTACTTGCAAAACTAAAACAAAACGACACTTTTTTAACTCAAAATTCCGACACTGCCACTACTCTACTCAAAAACAACGGTAGCGCGGTTGCTAACGGAACGACCTTCACGCCAGAGCTCATTGCTCGCTGTAATATAAAAACGGAAAGCGCAAAAGATAAAAAAGAAACTATAAACTCGTATTTTACCGAACTTAAATCTTTCGGCGCAATTCCATCAATCCCAAACGATAATTTTTATTATAATGAAGAAAATTAACCAAAAAGTTTTATATGTATCAATAGGAATAATTTCCCTACTTTTGCTTTGGCAAATAGTTGCTATGGTTATTTCAACCTCATTTATTTTACCCACGCCCATAGAAACGGCGACGGAATTCATCAAATTATTTGGGGAGAGCAAACTCTACCTTGCCCTTTTATCTACTGGGTTAAGAACGATTATCGGATTTTTATTTGCCTTTATCGTAGCGGGAACTCTTGGTACGCTTGCATATCTTTTCCCCAAATTTAAGTACGCCTTTTCCCCTATCGTGACCGTACTCCGAGCAGTACCCACGATGTCGATAATTCTTCTTGCCGTCATTTGGTTTAATCCGAGCGTGAGTCCAGTTTTTATCGGATTTTTGATAATCTTTCCACTTCTTTACGAAAGATTCGCAAGCGCTCTATCCTCCGTTGACCCTAAACTCATTATGATGAGCAAGGTGTATAACGTTTCACTATCAGATAGAATAACGAAACTCTATATACCCTCTATCAGAAAAGACGTTTTGTCCTCGGCAAAAAGCACGATATCACTCAACGTCAAGGTAGTAATTGCGGGAGAAGTGCTTGCGTACACTGCAAAAAGCATAGGTTGGCAAATGTATAGCGCAAAAGTCAATATTTTTACCGCCTCGCTATTTGCTTGGACTATTTGGGCGCTCCTGCTTTCATTTTTATTTGAAGGCTTGGTAATACTTATTGATAAACTCACCGACCCCGTGAGAATAAGGGACAAGAAGAAAATGAATAATGAATAATGAATAGTGAATAGTGAAAAAGTAATAAGTAATAAGTAAAATCGACAAACCCCATAATTGAGTTTGTCGATTTTTTTTATTGATTCATATAGTTTAATTAATTATTTTGCTTTGCCGTGTTTAAAGAAGAAATCAACAAGCGTTTTACTTCTATGCATAATTCTAAAATATCTTTTTCTGCATAATATCCGCTTTCTATTAATAATTCTAGCCAATATTCACTTTCTGAACACTCTTTTAACGCTATCTGCAATTTCGCAATAAAATCTGCTTTACCGTGCGCATAAAACGCCTCTCTAATATTTGCTCCTACGCTCGTTCCTGAACGAATTAATTGATTCGTTAACACGCTTTCTTTTTTCGTGCTTTTTACTTCATTACATACACGGATTATTTGCAGTGCAAACGCTTTAGATTTATTAGATAATAGACTCTCTTTCATAACTCTTTTCTCTTTAATTTTACCATACCTATTCACTATTCACTATTACTT
This sequence comes from Clostridia bacterium, assembly GCA_045633305.1. GTDB lineage: Bacteria > Bacillota > Clostridia > Christensenellales > RUG350 > RGIG2224. The sequence continues at coordinate 33,112 of JAZQYG010000024.1, forward strand.
ATTACTTTCCAAAAATCGACAAATTTTAGTGAAAAGTGAATAGTGAAAAAGTAATAAGTAACAAGTAAAATCGACAAACCCCATAATTGAGTTTGTCGATTTTTGGCAGGAGTAGTCGGAATTGAACCAACACCGTTGGAGTCAGAGGCCAACGTGCTACCACTACACCATACTCCATCGCAACGCAAATTATTATATATTATTTTTTGTTTATTTGCAAGCGTTTAACAAAGTTTTATTGCTCTTTTTGGTCGGGCTCTACTGCTTTGTTTTCTTTTTTGGATTTTAACGAAAGTTTGATTATATAAGATATTATCACCAAAAGTATAAGCCCCACAAGAGCGTAAATTATTATATCGATATACGCGGTAAATAGTTTTGCAAGCACGAAAATTATAGTAGATGCAATCAAATTTCCGCAAGCAACGGCAAGAATCGTTTGAGTAAAATTCATACCGAGAAAAACTGCTATTGCCGTTCCCGTCCAAGTGCCCGTCATAGGAAGAGGAATCGCAATAAATCCCGCAGTTCCAAGCGTTTTTATTTTGTTTGCCGTTTTTTTGCTTTCTTCAGAGTCTACTTTTGCGCTAATTTTTGCGGACTTTTCAAGAATAATATCTTCTATTTTGTCAACGAATTTTTTGAACCATTTGATTTTTTTCAAAAGATTGAGTATCGGCTTTAATATAAAGAACAGTAACACACCAACGAGAGTGGACCCAAGCCATGATAGTAGCCATACGAGGTAATCGTTAATCGCCATACCGCCTATTCCTATAAGAATAGAGCCTCTCAGTTCTACGAAAGGTATTGCGGACACGAAAAATATCGTAATTATATCGTTTCCAAATAAATTTCCAAAAAATTCTACTATTTGCTCTGCCATAACGACTCCTTTTACTTTTATGATTATAAGATAAATAATTGCAAAAGTCAACACGAAGATGTATAATATATCTATGCAAAAAATCATAGGCGCTATGCGTAGAGCAATCAACAATTACAAAATGATAAAAAGCGGTGACAAAGTTGCAGTAGGCGTATCAGGTGGAAAAGATAGCCTTGCATTACTTACCGCCCTTTCAATGTACCAAAAATTTGCTCCCGAAAAGTTTGACCTCGTTGGAATATCGGTTGACCTTGGGTTTCCAGAGGCCGTCCCCGCTCTTGATAAGATAAAAAAATACTGCGACACGCTTGGCGTTGATTTTCACGTAGAAAAATCCGATATTGCTAAAATAATTTTTGAAGAGCGCAAAGAAAAGAATCCTTGCTCGCTTTGCTCTAAAATGAGAAGAGGGGCGCTCAACACTTCTGCTATTCGCCTCGGCGCAAACAAAGTTGCTCTCGGTCATCACGCAGACGACGTACTCGAGACTTTCTTGCTATCCTTTATCTACGAGGGTAGACTGTCTACTTTTAAGCCACTCACCTATCTTGACCGTTCGGATATAACTATCATACGCCCCTTTATATACGTAGAAGAGGGCGACATAAAAGGAGCAACTAATCGTTACTCCTTTCCCGTTTACAAAAATCCTTGTCCCGCCGACCATCATACCGAACGGGAATATATGAAAAATTTAGTTAAATCAATTTCAAAAGACGTACCTATCGCGCGCGACCGTATGACGAGCGCAATTCTTCATCCCGAAAGGTATAACCTTTTCCCCGAAATCGAAAATTAAAAACAAAGTAGCAAAAGTCCCACGAAAGCAACCGCAACCGAAACGTAATTGCGCGCTTTGGGCTTTTCTCCTATGATTGCGCTAATTAAAGTGGAGAATATCATACAACCACCCGTGCACAAAGGATATTGAAGGGAGGCGTCTATTCCACCAGACAGCGCAATAAGAAGAATCAAATTCGCTCCCCCGTTAAACACGAAGAATAATACTGATGCAATAAGAGAACTTTTCGGCTTATTAAGAGAGAAAAGTTCTTTTGATTTTGCCTTGCCTTTTTTTATGAAAATAAAACCGAGTATACAAAGCATAACGGTTGCTTCGCACAAGTAAAATAAGAAACTATACTGCGCGCTACCTACTGCAAGATTCGGATAATCTTGGTGCCACGCTGCAAAGGCGGAAAATAATCCGTTTGCAACGAACATCAATATGCAATAAAAAAGTCCGTTAGCGTTTTTAATCTTGCCACAACCGATAAATAAAGCAACGATAAGAAGAACGATACAAAGTCCTTTGGTTAAAGTCAAAGATTCTCCACCGAAGATAATTCCGTACAAAAAGGGAACTACCATACCGCCGGCGTTAGTAAATAGGGCGTAAAGTGAAAGGTTTACCACACTCATTGCTTTGATGCCGATAAATATGTAAATCAAACTCATTGCCGTTTGAAGTATTGCAATAACTACGGAAAAGGCTTTGAACTCCACCTTAAATCCGCTCATAGCAAGCATTACAATCATACCAACGACCGAACTGAGCGTTGCGTAAACTACTGCTTTATAAAAACCTTCACCTTCGTTTCTTTGATAAACTTTACTACATAGTCCGTTAACTGCAAGAGACGCCGCCGCTACGACTATGAGAAAATAATAGAACATTTGTAGCCTCCAAACTTGTTTTCAAACCACAAGAATATAACACACTTTTATTTATTTTCAAAGCGTTTTTCTACAATAAAAATAAAAGAATATGAATTTTCGATATTTATTTTATCGGGATAGGCGAAAATACTCGCCGAATACTCGATAAATTTATCCTCTTTAAATATAGCGTCATCCGCGCTATTTAACGAAAGCCTATTTTTTCGCGCGAATTTCCCCTCTCGTTTAGAAAAAATATTCGTTGCGCTTTGACCTAAAATATCTTTAACTACAAAGCCGTGATTTGTAAGTAACTTTTCAAACTCTTCTTTTTTGTAGGCGCGCTTGTGAAATGAATTCGTGGGTTTACCATCTTCGCTTAAATACTCAAAATTAATATTTGGAATAGAGCAGATAAATTTTCCATTATCTTTTAAAGAATCGTATATAAAATCAAAAAGATTATCGGGAGAGTCAAGATGTTCAATAACTTCAAACGCCACGATAAAGTCGAACTTGCCGTAATCTTTTTGAATTTTTAAGTTCAAATCTTCTTTGAAAAAAGAAAGTTTCAGGCTCTCTTTCTCTTTTGCCGAGGTCAAATACTCCTCACTATTATCAAGCCCCACGACCTCCCCCGAAACCTTTGATAAAATTTCCGAGCCGTAACCGTTTGCAGAGCCTATATCGAGAGTGCGAGGGCAAAGATAATTAATTTTGTTCACCTCGTCCCTTGCAAAATAGTATCTTGCAAGAGATTCTATCTTCATCCAAAAATATTTTCCACTACTCTCGTAAGGATTAATAAATTCTTTTTCGTCCCACATAATTCCTCCCGTGCAAAATATATCACAAAAACTAATATTTTACAACAAAAAAATTGATTAAAAACTTGCTTTGATGTATAATGAGATTGAGGTGAAATTATGTTTAAATGCGATACACACGTTCATACAAACGAGTCGAGCGTTTGCGGAAAAATTCCAGCAAAAGATATTGTCCATCTATACAAAAACGCGGGCTTTGACACGATATTTATAACCGACCACTTCGATTATAGATATATCGACACAAACGCGCCCGATTTTGAAAAAGTCGTTTACGAGTATACCCTTGGATATCGTATAGCAAAAGAAGAAGGCAAAAAGATAGGTCTCACCGTTTTATTCGGGGCAGAAATTATGCTCAAAGAAAACAAGAATCACTATCTTCTCTACGGATTAACTCCCGAATTTTTAGCAAAAAGGCGTGATATATTCGATATGAATATTCAAGAACTTCACGAGTATGCAAAGTCAAACGGCATTTTCCTCGTGCAAGCCCACCCATACCGCGACGAGGTAAATACTCCTATGCCAAACGACGTAGACGCAATCGAGGTATATAACTCTCACCCCCGTCACCGCAATTACAACGAAAAAGCCCTCGCTATCGCCCTTGAACACGACAAACTCCAAACGGCAGGCTCGGACGCGCACCAACTCCCCGACGTCGGACTCACGGGAGTCTTGACCAAAAACAAAATAACCTCCCCGCTTGATTATATAAACGCAGTTAAAAATAAGGAAATTACGATTATTAAATAAATGAATATCAACGAAGCGATAATTAAAAGAATAGAAGAAATTTGCGAACAAAATAATCTTAACGTATGTGAAGCAACGTTAAACGGTGGCAAATCCCCGTCAGCAATATATGATTTGATTAAAGGTAGAACGAAGTGCTCT
>JAZQYG010000025.1:0-3037 GCA_045633305.1 Clostridia bacterium
TAACGTAAAATACGGAAGAAACCTCGTATCCGTTATAAGAAACCTCGAAACGATGATAGCAGGGTTTTAAGGAGTGTAAAATGAGCAACGAAATTAAAAATTTATTGCATAGATGTTTTTCAAACAAAAGTCTATCAAAAGAGGAAATAATCCAAAAGGCAAACGAGTTCAAACAAAGACGATTGCTAACGGATTCAGATTATGAAGACGTCTTGAATTTTGTAAACGCATAATAAAAATCCTCCGAAAATTTCGGAGGATTTTTTAGTTATGTATAACGTTAGCAATAGGCTATCAGTTTAGTCTTCTTTATAAATTTCCAGTCCATTTTTTACGCCGTATCCTATCAAAAAGCCCCATTTAACCACTTTTTTGAATAGGACTAGCACGTCCGTTCTCGTTTTAAGAGCAAGGATAGTTATGAGCTCATCTACGTTGTTTTTGCCCGAGAGGATTGCTTTTTTTAGCCTTTTTCCCATCGTGACGCGGTAGATAAATCTGTATATTGCGCAAAGAGCTAAAACTATTCCCGCCCACACCAAAATCGAGGATAGGGGATAGGGGAATAGATAAAATCTAAACGCAAAAAATAATCCTAACGCAATCCAAGCAAAGTCGATAAAAAAAGCAAGAGGAATCATAAACTTTCTACTTGTGGAAGCAGGGGAGATATTCTTCAATTTTTTTGGCAAATCAAGTCTGTTGATATCACCGATTTTTTCGATTTCGCTCTTTTCGCTAAATAGATATTGTGCTCCGCAAAAGGGACATTTTTCGGGGAGTTTGTCTTGATAATTGATTTCGTTTTTACACCTTGTGCAACGAGTTTTCATAAAGATATTGTAGCATAAATAATTGAATTTGTCATCTACATTATATTTTTTTGATTTTTTAAAAAATTTTTCAATATAATTATAAATATTCTGTATATAAATTGACAAAAAAAAACGGTTATGATACAATAATCGAGATTTAAAAATTTATTCTTTTAAAAGGAGAACTAATATGACCAACAATCAACAGGTTTTGAAGTTCGTTAACGAAAGCGTTGAACTTTGCCAACCCAGAAACGTAGTATGGATTACTGGCGAAGAGGCTCAACTCGAAGAACTTCGCAAAGAGGCTATGGCCACCGGAGAACTCATCAAACTTAATGAGGAACTTCTTCCCGGATGTTACCTTCATCACTCTGCAATAAACGACGTTGCAAGAGTTGAAGGCAGAACCTTTATCTGCTGTAAAAATGAAGAAGATGCCGGTCCCATCAACAACTGGATGGACCCCAAGGAAGCATATTCCAAAGTAGGGGAAATCTTCAAAGGCTCTATGAAAGGAAAGACCATGTACGTTATTCCTTACTCAATGGGCGCTGTCGGCTCTAAATTCAGCAAAGTTGGTATCGAAATAACCGATTCTATCTACGTTGTCGTTTCTATGAACATTATGACCCGTATCGGAACTAAAGTTCTTGAAACTCTCGGAGATAGCAACGACTTCGTAAGAGGTTTGCACGCTAAGGCTGATTTGGACGCAGAAAAGAGATATATTCTTCACTTCCCCGAAGATAACACCATTTGGTCGGTTAACTCCGGTTACGGTGGAAACGTTCTTCTCGGCAAAAAATGTTTTGCTCTTCGTATCGCATCTTTCCAAGGTAAAAACGAAGGTTGGATGGCAGAACACATGCTTATCCTTGGCGTTGAAAATCCCAAGGGCGAAGTTAAATACATTGCGGCTGCTTTCCCCTCTGCTTGCGGAAAGACCAACCTTGCAATGCTTATTCCTCCCGAACTTTATAAGAAAAAAGGTTACAAAGTTTGGTGCGTAGGTGACGATATCGCTTGGATAAGAGTAGGTAAAGACGGTAGACTTTGGGCAATCAACCCCGAAAACGGATTCTTCGGCGTTGCTCCCGGAACTAACATGAAGTCCAACCCCAACGCTCTTATGTCAACCAAGAAAAACGCAATCTTCACCAACGTTGTTCACAACCTCGAAAACAACACCGTTTGGTGGGAAGGTATGGATAAAAATCCTCCCGAAAACGCTCTTGACTGGAAAGGAAATCGTTGGACCGCAGCAAGCGGAGACAAAGGCGCTCATCCCAACAGCCGTTTCACCGCTCCCGCTATCAACTGTCCTTGTATCTCTTCCGAGTTCGAGGCTGCAGACGGAGTACCCCTTTCTGCAATCGTATTCGGTGGACGTAGAGCAAAAACCGCTCCGCTCGTTTACCAAGCAAAAGACTGGGATAACGGTGTATTCGTAGGTTCTATCATGGCGTGTGAAACCACCGCGGCAGCAACTGGCGCAGTAGGTGTTGTACGTCGTGACCCCATGGCTATGCGTCCCTTCGTTGGATACAACATGGCTGACTACTTTGCTCACTGGATTTCTATGGGCAAAAAGGTTGCAAATCAACCCAAAATCTTCAACGTTAACTGGTTCAGAACGGACGACGAAGGCAACTTCATTTGGCCCGGATTCGGTGACAACCTCCGCGTGCTCGAGTGGATTTTGGACCGTTGCGAAGACAAAGTTGGCGCAGTTGAAACTCCTATCGGTTACGTTCCTAACGCAGAAGACATCAATATCGAAGGTTTGGATATCACCGTTGATACCATCAAAGAACTTCTCAACGTTGACAAAGCAATGTGGACGGAAGAAACCAAGGGAATCGAAGAGTTCTACGCACAGTTTGGCGACAGACTTCCCAAAGAACTCAAAGACCAACTTGCTAACCTCAAAGCATCGCTCAAATAATCAAAATTTGATTAAAATAAAAAGCACCTCGATAAGAGGTGCTTTTTTTATGCCGTAGGTAATTATACTTTTTACCATACACTTATCTATAAGTTTAATTTGTGTAAGATTAGATTCTATATAATATTGTTTTATAAATAGTCTTAGCGAGACTATTAAGTGTATATAAATATATAAAAGTATTATATAATTCATCTATATAAATATGTACAAGCGTGCATATATCGATTTTGCAAACTAAAACTTAGACACCTGTCAAAATTGTTGACAAGGT
>JAZQYG010000026.1:0-5726 GCA_045633305.1 Clostridia bacterium
AACGAATTCGTCAAGGAGTGACCTTTTTATACAAAAATATAGACTTTCTCTTTATTCACTTCGGTTACAATGTAGCCGAGGTGATTTTTTATGAAAAAATTATGGACTGCGCAAACTGAAGAACTTTTGTCTGGTAAATTCGATTGCTTTTGTGGTAGAGAACATTTTGCAAGTATTCCTATCGAGGCTAATGGCAGTATAAGCGAGGTTTTGGAAGGTATTATCCCCAAAGGGGCAAGAGTATTACTATTTTCTTCGTTTTGCTATCGTGATTTTGCAAAAGGACTATTCAAAGAGGTCTCGGATAGTGGATACACTCCTACCTCTTTTCTCTACGAAGAGGGAGAGGAAAATCCCGTTCCCGAAATAGAAGAGGGCGTTACCTTAATAATAGCAATAGGCGGGGAAGAAATTATGGAAAGGGCAAAACTTTTATCCAGCGCGCACGACACTTTGCTCGTTTTAATTCCCTCAAGTTTCAATTTTGCTCGATTTGCAAAAGAGTGTAGTCTACTCGATTACGGCGGAGTAAGAATTATAAGACCGTCCAGAGCGCCCGATAAAATCCTCTTTTATCCAGAGGCGTACGCTTGTTTGACTCAAGATAAATTTGCTAGCGCAATAGGTGAACTTTTTTCCAAGGTTATCACTTTTTGTGACTACAAATTCCGCGCCGAAAACGAAATGAGTTGTTGCGACGGTATAATATATTCGGCAATGCAATCGTTCAAAGAACTTTCATCACTTAATTATATTCGTTCAAGCGATTGCGTAAAAAATATTTATCCACACGCTCTTAGAATCAACGCTCTTTTGTATATGTGTGGAGAAGAAGAGGGAGGAGAAAGTCAAATCGCAACTTGTATAGAACGGTTTACCAAGACCAAAGGCAGAGCAAAAAGAGAAAGAGGAGAAATTCTTCTAGCATCCGCTTTGCTTGCTGGAAAAATTTACGATAACTTTTTGACTCGTGACAAGTTGTATTCCGTATTAGATGGTAACGCAAGCGCAGACAAAGCGATAAAAGTTTTGTCTTTAAACGAAAGGGAGGCGGTGAAAGGCGGAGTTTTAGAAGTTGAGGATTACAGATTTTGCGAATATAAGTTCGAACTCAACAAAGAAGGGCTTGCCTCTTGTGTGAAAGAGGGAAATATTTTACTTAAAAAGTTCTTTGATATATACAGAAAAACGGTTTCTGACGCGTGTTACAACTTGCGATATTATATAAGCGTGAGGGAAATGCTCGACGTTCTTTCTTGTAGTCCGCTATACACTAGAAAAAAGACTCTCTTGGGCTTTATAAAGGAAAGAGGGATTTTGGAGTTCGAAAAAGGGGGAATATAGGTCAAATTTCCTTAAATAACCCCAAAACACTTGAAAAAAACCTCTAAATCGTATATCCTAATATAGAATATGGACTCAAAGGGGTTTATAATTATGAAAGGTATAATGAAATTCGCTATAATTATGATTCTCGTTCTAGTTACGAGCATATCTTTCGTTGCGTGTGGCTCTGAGCCCGTCGAGTGCGAGGTGGGTGAAAACCTCGTAGTTAACGGAAGTTTCGAAGAGGGCGCGGACGGACTCACCGGTTGGGAAGTAGTCGGAGCGGAAGAAGGTAGCAGTGCAACTATCCAAATAGGAGAACGTAGTTCGGGCATAGCGCAAGCAGACGAACTCGGAACTAAATATTTGATAGTAAATAACGCTGATAAAAACGAGACTTATATCAAACAAAAAATTCGTTTGGAAAAAGGCGCAACTTATAGACTTGAATCCAAAATCAACGTTACCAAAGCAATCACCGGTGATGCGGAAAAAGGTTTCTATGGCGCGTATATAGGTATGGAAGAAAATAGAACCTTTATGCCTATCGGTACGAAGATATCCAAAGATGGCAGTTGGGACTCATCTTCCGTATACGCTTATTATTTTACGAGTGAATTTGATACTATAACTCTCACTGTAAGACTTGGTTTATCTGGTAAAGAGGCAAAAGGAACTGCGGAGTTTGACGGAATCAAACTTTACAAGGTGGACGAAACGACTCTTGCAGAAGATGCGAAAATCCATCTTCTCGACGCGTACGTTCCCGATAATGGTGGCGTTCCTGGCGTTTTGTATTTAGTTCTTGGTATCGTAATCGTATTTGCTCTTTCCTACGGCATCTACGTTGCAATCAGAAGAACGGGTTACTTAAACGGCAAAGAAGTTGAAAATAAGAACAAATTCGTTACCTTTATTTTCAAATGGTATCCCTTATTCATATTATTGTTCGTATCTATCGTAGTAAGAGTAGTCCTTTCTCTTTTGTACGTTGGTAACGGCACGGACGTGGAGGGAGCAAGCGGTGCGTCTGTTAAACTTGCAAGTCAAGGTCTTGCATCTTTCTTTGCGTCAAGTTCACAAAAAGTATTACCTTTTTACGCTTATATTTTGTGGGCTATGGGTGGCATTATAAATCTCTTTGGAGCAAAAGGCGCAGGTCTTTATATGATTGCTAAACTCCCTGCAATTATATCCGAACTTTTGACTATCGTACTCATATACAAACTTGCTAATAAGTTTATCGGCAAGCGCGGTGCTATTTTGTGTGGCGCTCTTTACGCGTTTATTCCCTCGATATTGACCGTTTCTTCGGTTTGGGGTGCAAAGGATTCGATAACGGCGTTTATTGCGCTTATGAGTTTGTATCTTGTTATGAACCCCTACGATATGAAAGACACGGCAAGATATATTTCTATCTTCGTATGTTTGCTCATAGGCTCAATGACCACGATTGAGTTTTTGTGGCTCGTGCCCGTAATCGGAGCGTATCTCGTATTTACCTTTATTAAGAAAAAAGAGTTAAGACTCACTCTTGGTATTTGCGCAGGTTCGGCTCTTGTGTTATTCTACTTGCTTTCTATTCCAACTTGTATAAATTATATATCTAACGGTAGAGTATTTTACGTATTTGAAAAATACTTTGAATTCCTCTTTAGTGGCGTTCGTTATTACTCTAAAGACGCGTTTAACCTCTACGCTATCGTGGGACTCAACTGGCGTAGCGTAAGTAAACTATCCATTATAATGAACGCAGTATTCGCGTTAATACTATTTGCTTTCGTTATATTCGTATATTTCAAGAACAAGAGCAGAATCGAACTCATATTGCTTGCAGGCTTTACAATGATAGGCGCGTACACCTTTGCAATAGATATGACTCCTGCAGTGCTCGTTATAGGTATAACGCTCGTATTCGCATATTCGATAATCGTTAACGAGAAGAGAACTCTTTTACTTAGCGTTATCTACTTTGCTTTACTTTTCCTCAATTGCACCGTTCTTTTAAATAACGGCGGAGCGCTATCGTCTTATATCGCAAGCACCGCACGATTCCTCACGGGCGACGCTTTCTTGATAATAATGAGTGTTATCAATTTGCTAACTTTCTTCTTGTTCGTATATCTAGTTTACGATATATGTATAAACGAGAAGATAAAACAAATTGAATTTATAGAAGGTAGAGACCTTGCAACGCTTTGGGGAAAATTCACCTACAAAATAAGACGCAAATAAATTAGGAAACGGCGTTCAGCGCCGTTTCTTTTATGGAGACAAAATGACTTTTGATGAATTGAATCTTGCTCCCGAAATGAAAAGGGGAGTAGATAAACTTGGTTTTAGAGAACTCACACAAATACAAAAAGACGTAATACCTATAATGAGAGAGGGACACGACGTAGTAGGTTTAGCGCCTACGGGCTCGGGCAAAACTTTTGCATTTGGTATTCCCGTTATTGAAAACGTTGATAGAACTCTTCCAAAGGTACAAGCCCTTATACTATGCCCGACTCGAGAACTTGCCGTGCAAATCGAGGGCGAACTCAAAAAACTCACCGAGTACGTAGAAGGACTTCGTTTTGCAGCGTTATACGGAGGACAAAATTTTCAACGTCAACTATACACTCTTCGTAAAAAACCGCAAATTATCGTAGGTACTACTGGGCGTATTATCGACCATTTGGGAAGAAAGACTTTGGACTTATCCTACGTCAAGAGCGTCGTACTTGACGAGGCGGACGAAATGCTTGATATGGGATTTCGTGGGGATATAGACGAGATACTCTCTTATATGGGGCCGGGGCTACAAGTCGTTATGTTTTCGGCGACTATGAGCAAGGAAATTTCCGAAATAAGCGCAAAGTATCAATATAACCCCATAACTGTAAAGGACGAAAGAGAAAAAGATAAACCTAATATAACGCAGTATCACGTCAAACTCAAAGAGTGCGAAAAGATAAATGCTCTTATTTCTTTGATGAGCAAAAACGAATACAAACTCGCGCTTGCTTTTTGTAATACGAAAACCAGAGTAGACGACCTTGAGCGTAAACTTTACAAAGCGAATACAGGTTTTTCCGTTGCCTCTTTGCACGGTGATATGCGCCAGCGCCAACGTGACGCCGTTATGAGAAGTTTCAGAAACGGAGAGATTAATCTTTTGATTGCAACCGACGTTGCCGCGCGTGGTATAGACGTAGGCTCGATTGACGCTATATTCAACTACGACCCTCCCCAGACGGTGGAGTTTTACGTTCATAGAATAGGAAGAACGGCAAGAGCAGGCAAAAAAGGAGTATCGTATACCTTTTTGACTAAACCTTACGCGTATAGATTGAAGGATTACGAAAAGTACGTAGGAGAGGAGATTCCCGAACTCAAACTTGAACAAAGCGAAGATTTTTCTATAAAAGAGCGTATTAATTCCAAACCCAAAGATGACGACGAAAGACTCTTTATCAATCTTGGCTCAAAGGACGGATTTGACGAGACTTTACTCCGTAAATACTTGCAAGTTAATTGCGATTTAGCGGACGAGGATATATCGGGCGTAAAGGTCGCGGAACTGTATTGTTTCGTCAACGTTCCTAAAAAAGCGGTGATGAGAGTACTCGCGCTATCCGGCGCAAAAGAGGGTAAACGTCGTATTGCAGTTGAGCGAGCAGGGGAAAGAGGGGAAAAGCCCATAAAAAAGACTCAAGACAAAAAATCTTTCGATAGAGCCAAATCAAAAGATTTTAAGAGCAAGTCATCTGGAAATAAGTTTTCCAAAAAAGATTCCTTTAAAAAACCCAAAAAAGAAGATTTTACAAAAGGTAAAAAAGCAAAATCAACTCCAAGGCGAGATAGGTCTCCCTCCAAAAATAAAAAGGGAAAAAGATAATATAAAATTCCTCCCGTTTGCATAGACTATACGGAGCGGGAGGAGTTTATGCGCGAAAGACTTATAAGTATTGATAGACGTTACGAAAAGGAATACGATTATATAGTTAAGTCTTTGCAAAAGGCTAAAATAATTTCCGCCCAGTCTTCTTGTGGAGCAAGACTTATGGTACACGCAGTAGCGGTGTCTCAAAAAGAGGAGAGTTTGCTCTCGTGTATTTGTGAGGAAGTATTGCTTACGGGATTTAAGTGGAGATATTACGAGGAAAACGTTTTATCAAATACAAATAGCGTAGAAGATAAAGCGCTTAGATTTTGTTTGCTGGATTTTGATTCGGGCGCGGAAAGGCGGTTTTTCAAAGAGGAGATATTCGCCGAATCAAGCGTTCATATCGACGCGGTGTACAATTTCGGTATGGGCGTGGTGAAAAACGTGTGGAAAAGTTACGCCGAATTGTTATCCGATTTTTATTCCACCTCGCCGGATAGAGCGGACAAAATTGAACTCATAGCGTATA
>JAZQYG010000027.1:0-5383 GCA_045633305.1 Clostridia bacterium
GCAAGGGCTGAGTTGCTTTGTCTTTGGCGTTGGTTTTATTCATTAATTCGTCGTATATTAATCTTTCATGGGCTGCGTGTTGGTCGATAAAAACTAGATTATCCCCAGACTGGACGATGATGTAACAATCAAAAACTTGTCCTAAAATTTTGACGTTACTAATAATTTCATTGATTTGGGTTTGATTTGTTTTTGGTTCTTCTTTTTTAACGTTTTCAATAATTTCCGTAGCTTGAATTTTTTCGGTTTTATCTTCACGTAAAAGTTTTTGGATTAAAGCAAAATCAATTGAAGACGACTGGTTAAAACTTTCGTCTCTTGTTGGATTTTCTTGAATAAAAGTGTCAAAAATAGAAACGTTTTTGTGGAAATCTTGATTTTTTGCGCTAAAATCATCAAAAGTCATCTCTTTTGTGTGAGGGTTATCGTTATTTTCGATTTTTTGCGCGGAAAGATTTAAACCGAGTTCAAAAGAGGAATCAAATAAGGCTATAGCGCTTTTTGTTGCGTTATATACTGCTCCGCAAATTTCGTGTGGGCGTTTAAATCTGACCTCGGTTTTTGCAGGATGAACGTTTACGTCTACGTCTTCAAAAGGCATTATTATTTCTAAAACGAAAATCGGGAAAGTTCGTTTCATTAATCTTTCGCCGTAAGCGTTAGCAACGCTTGCAGATAGAGAAAAATCTTTTACGAATCTACCGTTAATTATCGTAGTTTGGTAATTGCGGTTAGGTTTTGTAAAAGTTGGTTTAGATACGTAGCCTTTTACCGTAACGTTTGCCTTTGTATATTCAACGGGAATACAATTATCTGTAAAATCTAGTCCGTAAATTGATTTTATGCAACCTAATAATCCATCTCCTGCTGTTTTATAAATGAGTTTTCCATCTACTATATAGGTAAAAGATAGAAACGGATTAGCGAAAACAGTTTTTTGTAAAACTGTAGTAACGTCTGATTCTTCTTGGTATGGTTTTCTTAAAAATTTTGCTCTTGCTGGCGTATTAAAAAACAGGTTTTTTACCGTAATTGACGTGCCGTTTGCGCATGAAAAAACTTCAGTTTCAGAAAAATCCCCGCCTCTTATTGAAATTTTTGCGCCTAAATCGCTGTTGCTTGTTTTTGAATAGGCTTCTACGTGTGAAACAGATGCTATGCTTGCAAGCGCTTCTCCTCTAAAACCGAGTGTTGAAATAGAATCAAGGTCGTCTATTGATTTGACTTTGCTAGTTGCGTGTGGTAAAAAAGCCTTTTTGAGGTCTTCTTCGCTCATACCGCAACCGTTGTCTTTTACGGAAATTTCTTTAATTCCGCCCTCTTTGATTTCAAGAGTGATTTCAGTTGCTCCTGAATCGATACTATTTTCAAGCAATTCTTTAACGACGGAAGAAGGTTGTTGTACTACCTCTCCCGCTGCGATACGATTATATATGCTACTATCTAAAAGATTGATTTTTGACATTATTTAACTTTATCTACCTTTTCAATTAGATTTTTAAGAATAGAGAAGGCGTCGAGCGGTGTGCATTCTTCGATATTCGTATCCTTTAAAATATTGATTACTTCGCCATATTTGTCGGAATCATCAAGGAAGGAAAGTTGCTTGCTTTTTGATTTTCCTAATCCGTCAATCATTATAGCGTTCGTATCTTTTAGTGTTTCACTTTCTTCAAGTTTTTTGAGAATTCCTTTTGCTCTTTTTACGATTGAATCGGGAACACCTGCAAGTGATGCTACTTCTATACCGAAACTTTTGTTTGCCCCACCTCGTGCAATTTTATGTAAAAAGACTATTTTTTCATTAAATTCTTTAACTAGTATTCTATAATTGCGTACATTTTCGAGTACTCCCTCAAGTTCGGTAAGTTCGTGATAGTGTGTAGCAAAAAGAGTCTTAGCTTTTAGTACGTTACATACGTATTCAATAAGAGCCCAAGCAATACTAAGTCCGTCGAAGGTAGACGTTCCTCTACCAACTTCGTCAAGTACAAGCAAACTATTTTTAGTTGCATTGTTTGCGATTGCCGCAACTTCAACCATTTCTACCATAAAGGTACTTTGACCAACAGTAAGGTCATCGCTTGCGCCGATTCTTGTAAATACTCTATCGGTGAGAGAAATTTCCGCAGAATCCGCAGGAACAAAGGAACCTATGTGTGCCATTATTGTAATGAGTGCAACTTGACGCATGTACGTACTTTTACCTGCCATATTAGGACCGGTGATAATCATAGTGCGATTTTCTTTTTCGTCAAGCAAGGTGTCGTTTGGAATAAACTCCCCTTTTTTGATTGAATTTTCAACTACGGGATGTCTTCCGTTTACGATTTTAATTTGTTTAATTGAGTCGTTAATTTTTGGTTTAACGTAGTTATTCTTTATTGCAACGATTGCAAACGAATTCAAACAGTCAAGTTTTGCAATTGCACTTGCGGTCTTTTTAAGGCTAGAAACTGCAGAAGAAAGAACGGCTTTAATATCTGCAAATAATTTGAGTTCAAGTTTAAGCGCTTGCTCTGCCGCGCCTAAAATCTTTTGTTCTGCTTCTTTTAATTCTGGAGTTATGAATCTTTCGCAACCTAAAAGCGTTTGTTTCCTTTCGTAACGGTACGGCACTAGTTCGAGAAAAGATTTGGTGACTTCTATGTAGTAACCGAATACTCTATTGTAACCTGTTTTTAAGGTTTTGATGCCGGTTTCTTCTTTTTCCGTTGCTTCGATTGCCGCAATTATCTTCGCGCCGTTATCTCTTGCGTCACGATAATCGTCAAGTTCGGCAGAAAAACCTTTTTTTATGTATCCACCGTCCTTAGTTAATGCGGGCGCTTGGTCGTCGATTCCTTTATCTAAAAGCTCGTAAACTTGGTCTAAAGTATCGATATCTTTTGAAATTTCACCTATAAGCGGGGTTTTTGCGCCACTTAAAACACGTTTTAATTCGGGTAAACGTTGGAGTGTATCTCTAATTGAAAGACAGTCTTTTGGATTTATGCTACCATAGGCAATTTTGCCAGCAAGTCTTTCTATGTCTCTCATGGGAGATAAAAGTTCTTTTATTTGTACGCGCATAGCGTCGGAGATGATTAATTCTTCAACTGAATTTAGTCTATCGTTAATTTGTTTACTATCATATAAAGGTTGTCCAACCCATTGATGGAGATTTCTTGCTCCCATAGCCGTTGACGTTTGGTCTAACTCATTGAGGAGTGAACCTTTCTTTCTTCTATCACGCATAGTCTCGGTAAGTTCCAACGTACGCTTTGCGTTGCTATCGAGCATCAAAAAGGAAGAAAACGTAAGGTAATTCAAAGTATTTATGTGGCTTAATGCTCTTTTTTGAGTATCTAAAAGATATTCGATTATTGCACCGCATGCAGAAACTGCGCTGATTTTATCTTGGCACTCGTATCCTTCTAAAGTTAATACGTTTAGTTGTTTGCAAATTGTTTTTATTGCGGTATCGTAATCAAACGCCCATTTGAAATATTTACTAAATTTAGGTAAAGTTCCGTTTTGAACGATAGGTAAATTTAAGGAAAGTTCGCTTGTTTCATCGTCTGCTATTATTTCTTTTGGTGAAATTGATACAAGAAAATCTATTGCTCTAGTTTGCGCTCTTTCGCCTTCTATTTGCGCTAAGTTTAACTCGCCCGTTGAAACGTCACACCAACTTATTCCGTAGGTATTGTTGATTTTGCATATTGATGCAAGATAATTATTTTTGTTTTCATCAAGTATGTTTTCCTCTACGAGCGTTCCGGGCGTAATAACTCTTGTAATTTCTCTCGTTACCATACCTTTTGCTTCTTCAGGGGTATTCATTTGTTCGCATATAGCGACCTTGAACCCACCTTCGATAAGACGAGAGATGTATGAGTCAACGGCATGAAACGGTACTCCACACATAGGTGCTCTTTCGGGGAGACCGCAATCTCTTCCGGTAAGAGTTAAATCTAAAAATTTAGATGCTTTGACTGCATCGTCAAAAAACATTTCGTAAAAATCACCTAATCTATATAAAATTATGCAATCTTTGTAATCTTCCTTGAGAGCAAGATAATGTTGCATCATTGGTGAAATACCCATATTATTCCTCCAGTTTTCCTATAAGCGCGGAAGCGCGTACTTTATCTATTTTGACGTTACAAAAAGTTCCTATTTTAGTTTGTGGACACTCAAAATTTACCAGTCTACCACTATCCGTTCTACCGCAACAATAACCTTCTTGTTTTGGATAAACGTCCTCACATAAAACGTTAAAAGTTTTGTTTATTAATTTATCACTTTCTTCTTTTATGATTGAATTTTGCAATTCGACGAGTTTGACAATCCTCTCTTTTTTGATTGACTCGTCAATTTGTTGCATTTTTTCAGCAACAGTCCTCTTTCTAGGTGAGTAAACAAATGTAAACGCGCCGGAAAAGTGAACTTTATTAACTATTTCAATTGTTTGTTGAAAATCTTCGTCGGTTTCACCAGGAAAACCTACCATTATATCCGTAGTTATGCCACAATCGGGGATTTTTTCTTTGATGTACTCAATGATTTCAAGATACTTTTCTCGGGTGTATTTTCTATTCATTGCTTTTAATACTGAATTGCTTCCTGATTGTATCGGAAGATGTATATTATTGCAAATCTTGTTTGATGAGGCAATAACGTCGATAATCTCTTTCGTCATATCTTTAGGGTGAGACGTCATAAATCTAATTCTAAATTCGCCTTCGATTTGGTCGATTTTTCTTAAAAGAGAGGCAAAATTTTCTCCGCTATCAAGGTCTTTTCCGTACGAATTTACGTTTTGACCTAAAATAGTAATTTCTTTGTATCCATTTTTTACTAAATCGGTAATTTCTTTTATGATGAATTCAGATTTTCTACTTCTTTCTCTACCTCTAACGTATGGAACTATGCAATAAGAGCAAAAGTTGTTGCATCCGTACATAATGTTAACGAAAGCCGAAATTTTTCCATCTCGAAAAGTAGGTACGTTTTCGCAAATAGGTTGTTCGCCAGTTACGTAAAGTGCAGAACCTTTGTTGTTACGAGCGATACACTCGTCCAACATATCGCCAAAGCTTGCAAGATTGTGTGTGCCAAATACGAAACTTACGTAGGGAAACTTTTTGAGCAAATCTTCTCCTGCGCCCTCTTGTTGCGTCATACAACCACCAACGGCAATAATGAGTTTGCGATTGTTTCTTTTTAGGGATTTAAGCGCGCCTATGTTACCTTTTGCCGTGTTTTCTGCGTTTTGTCTTATGCAACACGTGTTAAAAACGATAACGTTCGCTTTTTTTTCATCACTTGTTGGCAAATATCCTTTGTTTTGTAATATACCTGCTATTTTTTCGGATTCGTGTACGTTCATTTGACATCC
>JAZQYG010000028.1:0-1717 GCA_045633305.1 Clostridia bacterium
GGAATTTTTGTGGATAGGATGATTAATAATTAACTTTAATAAATATTTGGAATATAATGTAATATGCAAAGATATTCCTTTAGATTTTTATGTGAGCGAATCAGATATAGAATATCAGATTCGCTTTCTTTGAATAAGACGGCGTACGTTATATATTTTATATCAGTTATAGCAGGCGTGATACTGGGCGTTTTGTGGGGGAAAGATTTACCAAGTTTTTATGAAATCAACGTAAAAAACGAAATCACTTTGATTTTATATGAAGGGGCAGGGATTTTTTCGGCGTTTTTATCTAGATTCGCTCAATACTTAGTTTTGTATTTGTTTTGTTTAGCGGGAGTTGTATGGTTTCCGTTTATTATTATAGGTTTTGTATTTTGTGGATTTATCTCGTTTATAGTGTTTAGAGGAGCAACGTGTCTTATCGTTGTAGGTGGAATAGAAAATATCCTTTGCGCAATACTTTTTCACGCTCTCCAAAATTTGATATTTTTTATATGCTTTTCATACGTCTTTATAAAAGCATATCATCTTTCAAAAAATGGATTTTGCAATAAAAATCTATCTTTTGCCTTCAAAAATATAACGCCGTCGTTTTTATTTGCTCTATTAATTACTGCTATTTATAGCGTGATTGTTTCAATTATGATATCATTTTTCGCTATTTAATACATATTTCCCTGAAGTTTTATCAAAATAAGATTAAGATGGAGGGAATTATGAAAAAATATTTTTTAATACTAATGGTGCTATCGCTCGTATTTACCTCGTTTTTTGCGGGCGGAGCATCAGCAGAAACCGAGAGTGGAATTAAAGCCTATTACACAATAGATGCTAAAAGTGGTTACGTTATAGAAGGCAGTAATATAGAACAGCATTTACCTATTGCAAGTATGGTTAAAATTATGACTGCGCTTTTGACTTTTGAAAACGTTGAAAGTGGCGCTATTTCGCTTGATGAAAAAGTCGTAATATCCGAAAACGCATCTAGTATGGGTGGCTCGCAAATGTTTATAGAGCAAGGGGACGAGTATACGATTAGCGATTTATTAAAGGGTGTAATCGTAGTATCTGCAAACGACGCCTCAGTTCAACTTGCAGAGAGAATAAAAGGCTCGGAAGAAGAATTCGTAAAATTAATGAACGAGAAAGCAAAGTCTCTTGGCATGAATAACACGAATTTTGTAAACTGTACGGGACTTCCAAAGCAAGGTCAGTATTCTTGCGCTCGTGACGTTGCGGTGATGCTTAAAGAATTGATAAAGCACGAAAAATATCACGAGTATTCCAAAATTTGGATAGAGGACTATACACATCCAGATGGAAGAATAACGCAATTTGTAAATACTAATAAACTCGTTAGATTTTATAAAGATTGTACGGGAGGAAAAACTGGATTTACAAACGAGGCGGGATTTTGTTTGGCTGCAAGCGCAAGAAGAGATGGTAGCGACATTATTTCAGTCGTAATCGGCGCAAGCGATAGTAAGGGTAGATTTAACTTTATCAAAAAGCAATTTGAAAATGCTTTTATAAACTATGAAACTAAAAACGTTCTTGATAAAGATGTAACTGAAAATGTGCAAGTCATAGCAGGTAAAGAAGAAAGTGTGTCCGTTGCGCCCGAAAAAGGATATTTTAAATTTGTTAAAAAAGGTGACAAATCAAACGTTGAAGTTAGGGTAGAGTTAATTGAATCGGTAAAAGCCCCCGTTCA
>JAZQYG010000029.1:0-2179 GCA_045633305.1 Clostridia bacterium
TATTCCAGTAGACCGCGATGGTAACGATATAAATGCAATTAAAGAATCAGTAAAGGCATTAAGTGAAGGCAAAAAACTTTACGTTTGTCCCGAAGGAACTAGAAACAAAGGTGATTACAAAAAAATGCTTCCGCTAAAAAATGGTTCCGCAGTTATTGCAATTAAAACAAAAACTCCTATCGTTTTGATGCTTTTAAATAAAAAATCACGTATTTTCCGTAAAAATTATATCATTTTATCCAAAAGTTTTGAATTGACTGAATTTTACGGAGATAGGTCACCCGAAATGAAAGACAAATCGACGGAAGCATTAACCGAACGTTTTACCGCGCTTAGAGAAGAACTCGAGCATTATTTAACTTTGTCGAGAAAGGAACGTAAAATATATGAAAATAACCGTCGCTAAAAGCGCAGGATTTTGTTTTGGTGTAAAAAACGCAGTACTTTCGGCTGAATCTATGATAGGTGAGGACGTTTGCGTTCTTGGGGAACTTATTCATAATCCCATCGTTATAGAAAAATTAGCAAACGCTGGAATTAAATGCGTAAATTCACCAGAAAAAGTCACTACTTCTAAAGTCATCATACGTTCTCACGGCGCGCCAAAAAGCGTTTTTGATTATTTTACACGTAAAGGCATCAGTATCATAGACGCAACCTGTCCTTTTGTAAAAAAAATACACAATATTGTAAAAGAAAACTACGAGAAAGGTAGAAAAATAGTTATACTCGGCGAGGCTAATCACTCTGAAGTAATCGGAATCAATGGTTGGTGTGATAATTCGGCAATTATATTTGACGAGGTTAACCAAATTCCCATTTTTTCTGAAAAGGAAGATTATTGTATTGTTGCCCAAACTACTTTTCCAGTAGAAAAATACAATAAAATTGTAGAAATAATTAAAAAACAATCGCTAAAAACAGTTGAGTTTTTTGATACGATTTGTTATACTACCAAGGAAAGACAAGATGAAGCAATTTTACTTGCAAAATCGTCCACCGCAGTCATTGTTTTGGGCGGTAAAAAGAGTTCAAACACATTAAAACTCTACGATATTTGCAAAACTTATTGCGACAAAGTTTTTTTAATTGAAAAAATAGCTGATTTACAATCAGTGAAAATAAACAAAACAGACAGTCTCGCAATTATGGCGGGCGCATCAACTCCGACAGAGTTGATTGAGGAGGTAACAAACATAATGAGTCAAACAGAAAACTTGGACAAAGTTGAACAAGTAGCAGAGGTTGCTGAAGCAACTGAAAAGAAGGAATCGATGAAAGAATTATTCGAATCCAGCAACAGTGGTAAATTCGTATCTTACCGCGCAGGCAAACGCTTAAAAGCATCTGTTATAAGCGCTAACGAAAACGGTGTTTATTGCAGTATCGGCGGAAAGAAAGACGGTTTTATCGCAAAAGATGATGCAACCCTTGACGGTAATTACAATCCCGACGATTTCAAAGCAGGCGAAGAAATCGAGGTAATGATTATCGAAAATAAATCAAAAGACAGTGACTATATAGCACTTTCCAAAAAAGAAATCGACGCTATCGTTGAAGGCGACAAAAAAGTTGCAGAAATTATTTCAGGCGGAGAATTCAGCCTCGTATGTGATAAGGTAGCAAAAAATAAAGCAGACAAAGCAGTTGGTCTTTTAGGCAAACTCGGTTCTTACACCATATTCGTTCCCGCATCTCAAATTCGTTCGGGATTCGTAAAAAATCTTGAAGAATACACCACTAAACCCTTGAGACTTCGTGCTCTTGCAGACAAAGACGTTGAAGGAGTAGAGGTTGAGGCAAAACGTCCTTCTAAAAGAATCGTTGCTTCTCAAAGAGTTATTCTCGAAGAGGAAAAAGCAGCAAGAGAAGAAGCTTTTTGGGCTGAAATGCAAGTTGGCGCAGTTGTAGTAGGTAAAGTTAAGAGATTCACTGAATTCGGCGCTTTCGTTAGCGTAAAAGGTTTTGATTGTCTTGCTCGTAAGAGTGAACTTTCTTGGACTAGAATAGAAAAACCCGAAGACGTACTCGAACTCAACGAAAAGTATGAATTCATCATACTTGACGTAGATAGAGAAAAAGGCCGTATTTCACTCGGTTATAAACAACTTCAAAAAACTCCTTACGAAATTGCTAACGAACAACTCGCAATCGGCGACGTTATCAAAGGTAAAGTAGT
>JAZQYG010000030.1:0-3155 GCA_045633305.1 Clostridia bacterium
ATATAGTCAAGTAGCATCATACAAGCGCTACCAGCGCCAACTATTGCAAGTCTTCTCTTTTTTACCCCTTCAATCTCGTGGCGTTTGATATAATACCAACGTCTAAATACTCTAGTCATAACCGTAACCATATAAGTCATAACCGTGAGCAAAATTGCAGAAGTTAAATATCTATGCCAGTCGGGAGAAGACGTAGAAGAAAGATAAATAGTTACAAGATAAGCTGTTCCCGTCAAAAGTACTGCAAAAGTTCCGTATACGAGGTTTTTGAACGAATAGTATTTCCATATAGCGTTATATTGACCAAATATACTGAAAAAGAAAAGGAAATACAACATATAAACGGGATATAGATGTAGTCTAATCTTCCCAAATTCAATTTCCTCAACCAAGTGCAAGTATACGATAGAAACGAGCATATAACATATCGTAACTAAAACAAAGTCTATTAGATATTTGTAAAACGTGTCTTTTCTGTTTTTTACTGTCATAATTAAATAATTTTATCGCTCCTATTTAATTTGTACGTTTAAACTTATACAAGAGCGTTTATCTTGAGTCCTTTTATTCCGTAAAATATTTTATTGTTATTACTTTAAAATAAGGGTAGAGGTACACCTCTCCCCTTATTTCAATAAACGTTTTAAGCGTATTTACTTAATATCTTTTGTTGGTGATAGATATTAAGAAACATATTGACTAATAGCTGAATATTAATGTGAAGTAAGTTTTTGTTTTCGAAAAAATTTTGATTAGTCTTTATTCGCTTTATTCATTGCATAATATCCGTATCTCGAATATTTAGAATATTTAGAATATTTAGAATATCTACTTCCCGAACCAGGAGTCTTGATACTATCCGCGTTATTGATAACGAAACCTAAAAGGTCTACGCCAGATATGCTCAACACGTCAATAGCCTTTGCAACGTCATGCTTTCTTGATTTCTTTTGGTCCAAAACAAGGAGTGCGCCGTCTACTACTTTCATAACAAGAAGAGCGTCTGCAACCATACCAATGGGAGCTGTATCAATGAAAATCCAGTCGTAATTCTTTTTCAAACCTTCAACGAGAGTTACTAACTCTTGTTTATCTAAAAGTTTGATAGGATTCTCGCTTGATTTACCAGCAACGATATAATCTAAGCCTTCAACCTTTGATTTTCTGATTATTTGGTTAGCCTTTTTGCGTCCGCAAAGATAATCGGCAAGTCCGTTTTCTCTTTCTTCTTCAAAATATTTGTGAATTCTTCCGCGTCTCAAATCTGCGTCTATTAAAAGTACTTTTTTGCCGTGTTCAGCCAAAGTATAAGCAAGATTGTAAGAAACGGTAGATTTGCCTTCTCCAGAGAAATAACTAGTGATTCCAGTTACAACACAATCGCTTTGTTTGGTAATGTATTTCAAATTTATTGCAAGCGAATTAAAAGATTCATCAAAAAGGAAATCTCCTTTTCCGCAACGAATACCAACCATATTAGCTTTTTTCTTTGCCATATTATTCCTCCTCCTTGCTTTGTGCTTTGTTAGGAATAATACCGATTACGGGAACATTGTGTTTGTCAGTAATTTCTTGAGCGTCACGAATACGGCTATCAAGAGCATTTATTACAAATACTGCAAGAAGTCCAACTAGCAATCCGATAAAAGCACCTATTACAGTATTCAAG
Organism: Clostridia bacterium; assembly: GCA_045633305.1. Classification (GTDB taxonomy): domain Bacteria; phylum Bacillota; class Clostridia; order Christensenellales; family RUG350; genus RGIG2224. The sequence goes on from JAZQYG010000030.1 coordinate 1,670, forward strand.
GTTACGTCTTCACGTATAACTCTTATCGAGTGTGCATCTTCAAACGCATTAAGTTTGATGGTGGTAATAGTTTCATTAACTCTTGCGCATGCGGCCTCTATGAAACAATTTAAATATTCAATTGACGCTTCTTTGTTTCCGTCAATGCACTCTACGTAAAATACGAGCGACTGAGAATCGTCTTTAGTATTTTTTACAAAACTAAACTTCGATTTAATGTTAATACCTTTGAGCTCGGTTCCATTTTCTTCGTTGTAAATCTCTGCTGCTGCATCGTAAACGGAATCTGAATTCATTATATCAATATAAGTAGGTATTGACGCGTGAATATAGTTGAGGTCACCAAAACTATAGTTGGTTTCCTTACCGTTAATCTGAGCGAGCAAAGATGCTTGCGATACGTACGAAGGTGCCTTGCTGCTTGAAACAAAATACGCTCCTACCGTACCTAAAACTACTGCCATCAAAACAATCCACCAACGCTTAACGATTATTTTGAGCAAATCCATAAATGTTACTTCCATTTTTTCCTCCACATACTTTTTTAAATTTTATAATTAGCCAAGTTTCATACTTGTACGTTACTATTATACACGTTTTTTTCAGCAAAGACAAGCATTATTACAAAAAACACTAATTGATTTTGCGAAAAATATCCAACATCGATAAAAGCATACCCACTCCACATCAGTATTCCAAGGAAAAGAAATTTTCTTAGCGACGTACCTTTTCCTCTTTTTAAGAACATTTTATACTTCAAGACGAGGTGCAATAAATATGCGCCAAAACCAACTGCCCCTGCATTTGCCAAATATTGCACTGCCGTACAGTGATACCAGTGAACGTCAAATATATTACTTGCGTAATCGTACGCCTCACGTCCATACATTGACAGTCCAAATATGGGGCTCTTTAAAAAGTCGTAAAAACCTTCTATATATAAACCTAATCTTCCGCTATCCGATTTTCTAGTAATTTTTTGAATTATAACGTTTAAGTTGTCTTTGAATTGAAGAAAAACAAGAATAACACCTATAATCAACATAAAAACTACCATGCCGATAACGGTTTTTTTGCTTTTCGAATCAACGCAAGCAAATATGAGCGCGATTGGTATACCTATAATGCCCATCAATATAGCGCCTCTAGAAAGAGTCAATAATAGCGTTAGGCATTGCAGGAAAAACATAATTACGTAAAATACGGGGATTCTTGTTCTCATTACAAGGTAAAGTGTCATAGGTATAGTCAAAAGCAAAAGCGAACCTATGCTATTTGAAACACCCCAGCCAACCTTTAACAATTTGTGAGAAAGCAAAGTATTAAAAGTATACTCACCGTTAAAATAAAAAGAAAAGGTTTGTAGCGCGAGAAGAAGTCCCGTATATAACATAATCTTGGCAAAATATCTAGCGTCGTGTTTGATAATATTATTGAACACAAGATACGCCCCAAGCATACAACCTACTATAGACAAAACGCTTGG
>JAZQYG010000031.1:0-11740 GCA_045633305.1 Clostridia bacterium
GACGTAGGAGATACCTACGTAGAGGTAGCGGGAGATTTATTAAATAATATTTTTTCGGGTAAACAACTCAAAGAGATAGAGATGCCTCTTGAAATGGTTGACGGAGAACTCAATAAATTCCGCAAACTATTTGAAAGCGTGCTCGAAATAATACAAAAAAATAACGCTCAAGGTGACGGCGTTTATCTAGAGGGCAGTAGAAAAATTCTTGATTATCCCGAATATGCCGAAGATATCGGCAAAGTCAAAAATCTTCTCGAAGTTATCGACACGAGGGACAAATTATCCGCTCTTATGGATAGAAACGAGGACGCGCTCAGTTTAGAGGACAGTCCCATTGAACTAACGGTCAAGATAGACTCTGACGGGGACGTTGCAGATTGCTCGGTAATTAGCGCAAAATACACCGTTCACGGCAAAGAGGTAGGTAAAATCGGTGTTATCGGACCTACTAGGATGAATTACGACAAAGTCGTTTCCGTACTCAATTATATTACGAAAACGCTTAATAACGAAAAAGACGACAGGAGTTAAAAATGGACGAAGAAAAGGTAATTTCCGAGGAAAAAACCGAAGAAAAACCGAAACAAAAGAAAAAGAGCGCAGAAGTTAAGGCTCTTGAAGAAGAAATTTCAAAACTGACGCAAGAGCGTGACGAATTGAAGGATAGATTGTTGCGTTCAACCGCCGATTTTGATAACTATCGCAAAAGAAACGCGGATAGCACGTCAAAAGCAAGAGCGGACGGCGCGGGAGAGGTAATCGTGGAGATGCTTGCAGTTCTTGACAATTTAGAAAGAGCGTACGAACAAGTAATCGACGAGAGCGACAAAAAAGGCGTGGAACTCATTTTAAGACAAATGAAAGACGCGTTGAGTGGGCTTGGCGTAACGGAAATCAAGGCGGACGGAGAGGATTTTAATCCCGACTTCCACAACGCCGTTATGCAAGAAGAGGTCGAAGGCGTGGAAGAAGGCAAAGTAATTGCCGTTTTCCAAAAAGGATACGAGTATCGAGGCAAAGTACTTAGATACAGTATGGTAAAAGTAAGTAAATAATTCATTAAAGGAGATATAATCATGGCAAAAATTATCGGAATCGATTTAGGAACTACAAACTCTTGCGTAGCCGTAATGGAAGGTGGCGAAGCAGTAGTAATACCCAACCCCGAAGGAAATAGAACTACTCCTTCCGTAGTTGGTTTTTCAAAAGACGGAGAAAGACTCGTAGGTCAAGTTGCAAAGCGTCAAGCAGTTGCAAACCCCGACCGTACCGTTACTTCTATCAAAAGAGAAATGGGAACTTCTTATAAGGTAAACGTAGGAGACAAAAGTTACGTACCTCAAGAAATTTCCGCAATGATACTTGCAAAACTCAAGCAAGACGCAGAGGCATACCTCGGTCAAAGCGTATCGCAAGCAGTTATCACCGTACCTGCATATTTTTCTGACAGTCAACGTCAAGCAACCAAAGACGCGGGTAAAATTGCAGGACTTGAAGTATTGCGTATAATCAACGAACCTACCGCGGCTGCTCTTGCATACGGACTTGATAAAGAAGACTCAAAGAACCAAAAGATTCTTATCTACGACCTTGGTGGCGGTACTTTCGACGTACCTATACTTGAACTTGGCGACGGAGTATTTGAAGTACTTGCAACTAGCGGTAATAACAAACTCGGTGGCGACGACTTTGACCTTAAAGTAATGAATTACATTATCGACGAGTTCAAACGCACGGACGGGATTGACCTTTCAAAAGATAAAACTGCTATGCAAAGAATCAAAGAGGCTGCAGAAAAGGCGAAAATCGAACTATCCGGCGTAACCAAGACCACGGTAAATCTTCCCTTTATAACGGCAGACGCTACCGGTCCTAAACATCTTGATATGGATATTACGAGAGCAAAATTCGACGCGCTTACCGCAGACCTCGTAAAAATGACGGAAGGCCCGGTTCGTCAAGCGCTTTCGGACGCAGGCTTATCCGCTAGCGAGATTTCCAAAGTAGTTCTCGTAGGTGGTTCTACTAGAATTCCTGCAGTTATAGAGGCAGTTAAAAATATCACGGGCAAAGAGCCCTATAAGGGAATTAACCCCGACGAGTGCGTAGCCCTTGGCGCTGCAATTCAAGCGGGCGTACTTTCAGGTGACGTAAAAGACGTTTTACTTCTTGACGTTACTCCTCTTTCTTTGGGTATTGAAACTCTCGGTGGAATCTTTACCAAACTTATTGAAAGAAACACCACTATTCCTACTAGCAAATCACAAGTATTCTCAACTGCAGCAGACAATCAAACCTCGGTTGATATTCACGTATTACAAGGTGAAAGAGAGATGGCGTCAGGCAATAAAACGCTCGGAAGATTCGAACTTTCGGGAATTGCTCCCGCTCCTCGTGGAATACCTCAAATCGAAGTTACCTTTGATATTGACGCAAACGGTATCGTAAACGTAAAAGCAAAAGACAAAGGAACGGGCAAAGAACAAAGTGTTACCATCACCAGTTCGTCAAACCTCACCGAAAGCGACATTGAAGCAGCGGTAAAAGAGGCTGAAAAGTATGCTGAAGAAGATAAAAAACGCAAAGAGGCAGTAGAGGCTAAAAATAATGCGGAACAACTCGTGTTCGCTATGGAAAAGACCTTGAACGAAAGCGGAGACAAAATTTCGGACGAAGACAAAGAAACTCTCAAAAAAGCAATTGAAGAAGCAAAACAAGAAATAGCAACCGACGACGTTGAAAAATTGAAAGAGGCTACTGAAAAACTTTCAAACGTAGCAAATCCTATATTTAGCAAACTTTATCAACAAGCGCAACAAGAAGGCGCTCCCGGTGCAGATAACACCGCAGGCGGATTTGATAACCCCGATATTCACTAATTTTTGGTGCAGAGAGCGTTTGCTCTCTGCATTTTACGGAGATTTAATATGGACAAAAAGGATTATTACGGAATACTAGGCGTACAAAAAGGCGCAAGTGAGTCCGAAATAAAATCGGCGTACCGTAATCTTGCAAAAAAGTATCATCCCGACAAATTTAGCACCGCTCCCGAATCAGAAAGAAAGGCAGCGGAAGACAAATTTAAGGATATAAGCCACGCTTATAGCGTGTTGTCGGACAAAGAAAAACGCGCCAATTACGATAATTATGGCTCGGAAGACGGTCCTATGGGCGGTGGATTCGGCGGAGCAGGTGGATTTGGTGGTTTTTCAGGCGGATTCGACGACATATTCTCGGATATTTTCTCCGCGTTTGGAGGAGGTTCGAGAAGTAGAGCGCGCTCGGCAAGCGTGGACGGTGACGATATCACTATTAACCTCGTACTTAGTTTCAAAGAGGCTGCTTTTGGTTGTGAGAAAGAAATCACTATCAATAGAACGGAAGAGTGTCCAGAGTGTAAGGGCACGGGAGCAAAGGACGGCACTTCGTATACCACTTGTAGCAAATGTGGTGGCTCAGGTAGCATAAGTTCGGTTCAAAATACGCCTTTTGGTCAAATTAGAAATACTAGAGTTTGCGATAATTGTAGAGGAACGGGTAAAGTTATAACTGAAAACTGCACCAAGTGTGGAGGAAAAGGTTATCAAAAACAAAGACGTACCGTAAAAATTAACGTTCCTGCCGGTGTAGATAACGGTCAAATGATGACCTATTACAACGAAGGCGAGGCAGGTAGAAACGGCGGAAGAAAGGGCAATTTGATTATCGTTCTTTCGGTAAAGAGTCACGAAATTTTTAAACGTCGCGGACACGACCTTTATATTGATTTTCCTATCAGTTTTATGCAAGCGGCGCTTGGAGCAAAAGTAGACGTTCCTACTTTGACGACTCCTGTGGAATACAATATTCCAGAGGGAACGCAAACTGGTACGGTTTTCAAGATAAAAGGCAAAGGTATAAAGGTGCTCAAAAAAGATTCGTACGGAGATTTGTACGTAACTGTAACGGTTGAAACACCCAAGAATTTGACTCAAAGACAAAAAGAGCTTTTGAGTGCGCTTGCAACTTCAATGTTACCTACTCAAAACCCAAAACAAAAAGGGTTTTACGATACTCTTAAAAAATTATGATAAAAGACAGTGTAGAAATCAGCGTCGTTACGACTAGTGAAGGCGCGGAAATTATTGCGGATATGCTTTCCTCTTATACAGGGGAAGGCGTTTCCATTTATGACGGAAAAGACGTTGAAGAAGTTTTGACTTCAACGACCAACTGGGACTACGTCGACGATAACGTAACCAAACTTGACGACAAAGTAACCGTCAAAGGTTTTATAAAATTATCCGAATTTCAAAAAGTAAAATCTGAGATAGAAAAATCTTTACTTGAATTTAAAAAGGAAGATTTTGGGATAAATTTCGGTGATTTGACTATATCTTTTAAGGAAATTAATACCCAAAACTGGAACGAAGAGTGGCGCAAATTTTATAAACCCATAGTTCTAGACAAAATTGCAGTCGTACCCGACTGGATTGATTTCGATAACCAAGATATAGAGATTATTAAACTTGAGCCGGGTATGGCTTTCGGTACGGGAGAGCACGCAAGCACAAGGCTATGTCTATCCCTTCTTGAAAAACTTGATTTAAAAGGCAAAAGAGTAATAGACGTTGGCACGGGTAGCGGAATACTTGGTATTGCTACGGCAAAACTTGGCGCAAAGAGCGTTTATATGACCGATATCGACCAAAAAGCGGTAGACGTTGCAAGAGAAAACGTTATAAAAAACGGCGTCCAAAATAATTGCAAGGTTGAGTGCACGGACTTGTGTGATAGCGTAAGTTGTGATATACTTATAGGCAATCTCACCGCAGATATACTTTTGAAATTACTTAGCAGTATAAAAGGCATACTACCAAAAGGCGTAACTCTCGTTTTGTCGGGCATAATTGCGGAAAGACTTGACGAGGTTATAAAAGGATACCAAAAGGAAGGATTTGAACTCGTAAACGTGCTCGAAGAGGACGACTGGCGAGCAATTCAATTAAAATTTTGATATGGAAATTCGTAGATTTTATTGCAAAAACAAAAAGCAAGGCGCTTTTTACATAGACGGAGAAGAAGCCCATCACGCAATTAAAGTACTTAGATACAAAGTCGGCTATCTTTTGACTGTGTTCGACGGCAGTGGCAAGGATTATAATTGCACCGTTAGAGAAATCGGCAAAGACTACATAGTTGCAGGCATTGACTCTATAAGTGAGAACGATACGGCGCACAAGGTTAAACTTCATTTATACCAAGGTATTGCCAAACTCGACAAGATGGAACTTATAGTGCAAAAAGCGGTTGAACTTGGCGTAAGCGAAATCACTCCCGTAATAACTGCAAGAAGTGAAAAAGAAACTAAACTTGAAAAACTTGAAAAAATCGCAATAAATTCTGCAAAACAATGCGGAGCGTCTACTTTAACTAAAATCAATAAACCGATATACTTAAGTGAAATCAAGAGTGATACTTTGACCGTTATGGCGTACGAAAACGAAAGCGGACGCACCTTAAAAGACGTAACGCTATCAAGATTTCCTTCTATTAATCTCGTGGTTGGCGCAGAGGGCGGTTTTTCCGAAGAAGAGGCAAAAGAACTCGAATCAAAAGGGGCGTTGTGCGTTTCTCTCGGTAAGAGAATATTAAGAACGGAAACGGCAGGAATAACTTTAACCTCGATAATACTTTATAAGGTGGGCGCAATTTAATGAAAATTTGCGTTTTTACCCTTGGTTGCAGAGTAAACGGCTACGAAAGCGACGCTTTGGCTAAAATCTTTGTAGACAAAGGTCACGAGGTTGTCACGGACGGACTTTGCGAGGCGGATTTATACGTACTTAACACGTGCGCAGTAACCGCGGAGGCAGAGCGTAAATCCGTTCAATGTATATCAAGGATAAAAAAACTAAATAAGGATGCAAAGATAATCGTATGCGGTTGCGCGTCGCAACACTCACCAGGGCGATTCAAAAAAGAGGGCGTTTGCGCCGTTTGGGGCACGAAAGATAAACTTGCGCTTTCAGATTTTGAAAATTTAGGGACGTGCGACTTTATGCTTGGTGAAAAATACGAAGAGTGTAACGCTCACTCAACCAAAGCAAAAACTTACGTAAAAATTCAAGACGGTTGCAACAACTTTTGTTCGTACTGTATAATACCTTATCTTCGCGGACGCAGTAGAAGTAGAAGAGTAGAGGACGCGCTCAAAGAAATCAAGTCCTGCACCTCTCGAGAAGTAGTAATAACTGGTATAAATTTGTCCGCCTATGGAAAAGACTCAGGGGAGAGTCTTATAGACCTTATAGAGAAGTTAGAGAACGAGAATAAAAGAATTAGTTTTGGCTCGTTAAGCGTCAGTATGATAACGGACGAATTTTTGCTTGCTCTCAAAAAACTCAAAAACTTCTGTCCTCATTTTCATATTTCTCTTCAAAGCGGTAGCGACAAAGTTTTGAAGGATATGAATAGAAAGTATACCTCGCAAGAGTATTTAGACGCGGTGAAAAGAATTAGAAAATATTTCCCTTCACCTTCTATAACTACGGATATAATAGTTGGTTTTTATTCGGAGAGCGAAGAGGACTTTGAGGCTACGTTTTCTTTTGCAAAAGAGTGTAATTTTTCGGATATCCACATTTTCCCTTACTCAAAAAGAGAGGGAACTAAAGCCTACGACAAAGGCTCACTGTCAGGCTCAATTATATCAAACAGGGTGGGGCGTTTGACGGTTTTACGCGATAAAATGCGTAAAGATTATATCCAAAGTTTATTGCAAAGCAGAGCAAAAGTGCTTATAGAAGAAAAAGACGGAGAGTATTTCGTTGGGTATTCAGAGCGCTACGTGAGGGTGTACCTAAAAGGAGATTTTAAGGCTGGTGACGAGGCTATTGTTACTTGTCAAAAAGAATATAAAGACGGCGTTATTGCCGAAGAGGAGTAGTTATGGAAAACTGTATTTTTTGTAAAATAATTAAGGGCGAAATTCCCTCGACAAAACTTTACGAAGACGACGAGATGATAATAATAAAAGATATTTCACCCCAAATGCCAGTACACTTTTTGATGATACCGAAGGAACATTTTCCTACCGTTGACCAAATGGATAAAAAACAAGGGGAAATACTTGGTAGATGCTTTTATAAACTTGGCAAAATGAAAGAGAGTTTAGGCTTAAACGGTGGATACAGACTTATAATGAATCAAGGAGCAGACGCTTGTCAAACCGTTCCTCACTTGCACGTGCATATACTTGCAGGAGAGAAAATGAGCGAAAAAATGTGTTGAGTTTTGTTAAAAGGTGTGTAAAACCGTTGACAAAACTAAAAAAATGGTTATAATAGATTGAGTACAAAACCGTTAGCGGAAGGTAGGTGAAAAACATGTCTACAATCAAAGTTGGTGAAAACGAAACCTTGGATAGCGCAATTAGACGTTTCAAACGTAAATGTGCTCGTGACGGCATCATCGGTGACCTTCGTCGTAAAGAGGCTTACGAAAAACCCAGTGTTAAACGTAAGAAAAAAGCAGAGGCTGCACGTAAACGTATGTACAAAGCCTAATCGAAATGAAAAATCCACTAGTTCAACTGGTGGATTTTTTTATATATAAAAACAATAAAATTTCACTTAAACATATTCAAATTTCATTTGTTTTGTGTTACTAATTGAATAGGCTCATAATTTATGCTATATTAATATAACTAAACTATACTGAGGTAATTTATGTACGAAAAAATTTGCGTTAATTTAAACGGCGACTGGTATATGCAGTATCTTGGAAAAGAACCTTACGAAAGCGATTCTATTCCCGAGAAAAAAGATGAATATTTAATCGAGAGTGCTATTCCCGCTTACTGGGAGGATATGATGGACAAGTTCCGTGATTGTCCTATGCACACCGAACTTTATTATAATCCCTCTTACACCCTTCAACGTTATCCTCAAACGGGTTACGTACCTGATATGGTACTTCCAAACGTACTCGGCTCTTTTATGTATAGAAAAAGTTTTAATCTTTCCTTGTCTGATTTAGTAGGAGAGATAGTTCTTTACGTAGGAGGAGTGCAAAATACTCTTTCCGTTTGGATTAACGGAAAATACGCCGGTAGACACGAAGGTTTTTCGTCAGACTTTTATATTGCTCTTGATAAGGCTATTTTACAAGACGGAGACAACGAAATTGTTCTCGTCGTTTCAAATAAATATCAAAAAGGTTACAAAGGACGCCCCGTTTCGGGTCTTACTAATAGAGCGGCTAACGAGTGTACGGGCGGTATATACGGCAACGTAGAAATTAGATGTTATCCCGATGGACTCAAAGGCGTTCACGTTAGTACGGCAAAAGATTTAAATACCTTTACGCTAAGTGTAATAGGAGCAAACGACCAAGAAAAAACGATTGTAATAAAAGACGGAGAAAACCTCCTTTTTGCAGGTAAAATTGAAAAAGGAGAGAGTGAAATCACACTACCTACAGAAGGATACGAATTTTGGTCAACTGAAAGCCCGAAACTTTATTCCGTAGTAGTCACCACTCAAAATCAAATAATAGAAAAATCTTTTGGTTTGAGAAGACTCGCTGTAGCAGACGACGGTATTCATCTTATTTTGAACGGAAAACCTTACTTTTTTAAGGGGGTTTGCGAGCATACCTATTTTGCAAAAGCCGTTCACCCCGTTAAAGACGTCAAATATTATAGAGCGGTTATACGTAAACTCAAAAGCCTTGGATTCAATTCACTCCGTTTTCATACCAACGTTCCTATGGCGGAATATATGCAAGCGGCGGACGAGTTGGGTATGCTTATCGAGGTGGAAACGCCTAATAATACGACGGCAGAGGAGTGGCGCGATATAGTTCGTTATACTCGCGAATATACGAGCGTCGTTATGTATTCTTCGGGTAACGAAATGATAATCGACGAAGATTATATCGAGCATTTGAGAGAGTGCGCGGGTATCGTTCACCAAAATACCGATTCACTCTTTTCGCCTATGTCTGCAATGAGAGGAATAGAATATTTTTCATACGGTGACGACAAAGTTGACGAGCCTTTCCCACATAACCCAGTAAGACTCAAAGCGCTACGTGAATTTTGCGACGTATTTAACACGTATTCGGTAGGAAGAACGAGTTACTGGTCGGAAAAAGGTGAGGCAAGTATGCTTGACGAGAGAAACGCTATCTACAAAAAGCCCTTGCTTTCACACGAAATTTGCATACAAGGAACTTATTGCGATTTATCTTTAAAAGACCGCTATAAAGGCACTAGAATAGGTGATACTGAACTATTTACTTCGGTTGAAAAACACCTTCAAGACAAAGGACTACTCGACAGAGCGCCACTTTATTACGCTAATTCAAGCAAATGGCAAGCCCGTTTGCGCAAACATTGTTTTGAAACGGTGCGTAGAGCAAATACTTTTGCGGGATTTGATTTCCTTGGAGATATCGATACGCACTGGCATACCTTTGGATATTGCGTTGGTATGATGAACGAGTTTTACGAAATGAAACCGGGCGAAACGGAAAGAAACGTTTTAAGATACAATTCAGACCTCGTGATTCTTGCCGACCTTCCCCAAAGTTTGAATTTTTCGACAGGCTCTAAAGTGAGTATACCTATCGTGATTTCAAATTATTCAAAAGAGGATATTTCAAAGGCTACGCTCAATTTAAGGTTAAGTGTAAACGGTAAAGTTTATCTTGCAAAAACTGTTCAACTCCACGACGTAAAAGCAGGAGCAATCACAAAAGCGTGTGATTTTACTTTTGTAATGCCCAAATCGGATAATCCTTATAAGATTATGCTCGGCGCGGATTTTTGCGGTGGAGAAGTGTTTAGTGAAAACGAGTGGGAACTTTACGCTTTCCCAAAAGCAAAGGCGATTCCTTCCAAAAAAGTTTTACGAGAAAAGGGCGTCGTGATTTTTGAAAACGCAACTTACGAGGAACTTAAAAAGGCGTTAGACGCTGGTAAATCGGTAGTAATGTTTGGTACGGGTCCGTTTGTCAAAATAAACACCGCTTTCCAAATGGCGCTTGCAGGTAGAACGGAAGGTCACCTTGCAACCGTTATTGCAGACCATCCTCTTATGGATAAATTCCCTCACGACGGTTTTTGCGGTTGGCAGTTTAGAAATATGCTCAACGAAGGATATTCTACCGCTCTTGATATGACTGAAATTGAATTTAAACCTATCATAGAAATAGCGTCCAGTTATAAATATGCAAGAAGAGAGGCGCTCTTATTCGAATACAAAATAGGCAAAGGCAAACTTATAGTTTGCAGTATGAATTTACCCGAAAGCGATTTAGGCGCAAAATATCTAAAAGGGGAAATTATAAATTACGCAACAAGTGACAAGTTTAATCCCGAAATCACTTTAAATAGCGAGCAATTCTATAAACTCACTCATGCAAAACCAGTAGTCGTTATAGAAAATACAAACGAAGCGTTCAATGCAAACGATATTACTATGTAAGGAGTTATTATGGGAAAGTTGCTTGGAAATTACAATGATTCAACTATGCTTGAATACTTAAAACCTATTTGGAAGAATCAAAGAATATATGACGAAACTTGTCTAATTATAGGAGAGAGCGGAGAGGCAGAGTTATTATTCCAGCCAGCGGGTGAGGTAACGGTTAGAAACCTTGAATTAACCGAAACTTATACTGAAGGCGTTGATTTTGTTATCGAAGGCAAAAAGATTAAGCGTATAAAAGGCGGAAATCTACCTTATTTTGAAGAAGAAAAATATTTTACTGATAAACCCGATAACGACGTCGTAATTATAGAGTTTACTGACGACGAATTTGGCAACAAAGGCAAATTCCTTGCTTTTGGAGAGGGAAGATTTTTGCCTTCTAGACAAATCGCTATAACTTACGATAAAAAAGGCGAGTGGAAAGGAGAAAAACCTCAAAAAGATAATAGAATAAATAAATTTCTATCAAAACTCAAAACTGATAAAAAATTGAACGTAATTTTTTATGGTGATTCAATTACGTGTGGCGCTAACGCATCGGGAACAGAACCAGGGCTTTTCACCAGTCCATTTATGCCTGATTATACGAATTTAGTCAAAGACTATTTTGCAAAAAAATATGACGCAGATATTACCTATTTCAATAAATCTACCGGTGGTTGGGACGTAAAAGCAGGCGTTGAACACTTCTCTGAAAGAATAGAGCCTATTGCAAAAGGAAACGATTTAATAGTTTTTGCATACGGTATGAACGATACCTATACCGAGGTTAACGTTTACTGTGAAAGAGTAAAAAAACTTATTGATAGTTACAAGGCTTTAAATCCCGATGGAGAAATACTTCTCATAGCGCCTATGCTCCCAAATAGCCAAACAAAAAGACTTGGCAATCAATGGGTGTTTGAAGACGCTTTAAAAGAGGTTGCAAAAGAGTATACGAGCGTTGCAGTAGCGCCGATAACTTCACTTTTCAAATATTTCGAGAGCACGGGCAAAAAAACGCGTGATATTCTTGCAAACAACGTAAATCATCCTAACGATTTTGGTCACAGAGCATACGCGCAAGTAATTTTAAAAACGCTTTTAGGCGACGAATTTAACTAAACTAAGTAAAAACGAGAAATAATATATCAACTTAAAATAATTGTCAAAGCAAAGACAAAATTCTTGACTTGACGAATTTATCGTGATATAATAATTCTCGTTCTCGTGCCGTTGTGGCGGAACAGGCAGACGCAAGGGACTTAAAATCCCTCGGT
>JAZQYG010000032.1:0-5176 GCA_045633305.1 Clostridia bacterium
TATGGAAAATAAAATCGTTTTATTAGACAGTTACAGCCTTTTGTATAGGGCGTATTACGCTATACGTACTCCTATGAACGACAAAGACGGCAATCCCACGGGTGCGGTTTTCGGCTTTACTAATATGCTCCTCAGAATAATCGACGAGTATAAGCCTACTCATATCGTAGCGGCTTTTGATATGCACGCGCCAACTTTTAGGCACAAAGAGTGTGATTATTATAAAGCAACGCGTAAACCCATGCCCGAAGACTTACGTCCTCAAGTTCCCCTCGTTCGCGAACTTTTAGATTCTATGGATATAAAAATCGTAGAACTTGAAGGATACGAAGGCGACGACGTACTAGGCACGCTTTCTCGAAAACTTGAAGGTGATAAATATATCGTAACGGGTGACCGTGATTCTCTTCAACTCGTAAACGAGGATACCTCCGTTCTTTTAACTAAACAAGGAATAAGCGAGGTAACTAAATACACCCCAGAAAGACTTTTGGAAGAAGGGCTCAAACCTTATCAAATTATTGAACTTAAAGCGTTGATGGGGGATAGTTCGGATAATATAAAAGGTATTGCAGGCGTTGGAGAAAAGACGGCTAAAGATTTGATTTCAAAATACGGCGATATAGATAATCTTTTTAAGAGCGCAGAAGAAATCAAGGGGAAACTTGGTGAAAAAATAAGAGCGGGCGAAACTGATGCAAGAGAGTCAAAATATCTTGCTACCATTGTTTGCGACGCTCCTATCGATATAAAAGTCGAAGATTTAGTTTATTCATCTCGTTCTGAAAAATTTAGACAAAAATTAGTTGACCTTGAATTTCGTTCCATTATAAAAAGACTTTCCTTTGAGGAAGGGGCGCAGGAAAAGACTCAAAAAGAGGTCGAACTTGTAAAAGTTGATAGCCCGAAAGAGGCGCTTGAACTTTTGACTGGCGAGATTGCTATCTATTACACGGATAGTTATATAGCCCTTTGTGATAGCGTAGATAAAGAAATACGTATTCCTATTCGTCAGACGCTTCTTGACGAGGGCGTATATCTCAACGAAGGATTAGGCGAAATAATAGGAAAAGCGCCAGTTTTGCTTTGTTGCGCTAAAAAAATTATGCACCTACTTGGCAAAGGTGATTTGGGTGAGTATTTCGACCTATCGCTTGCGGGATATTTGCTTAACGCTAAAAAGAGTTACGAAAACCAAGAAGAGGTTATCGAGGACTTTTGTGAGGAAAATTTCGGAGAAAACAAGGCTTGCGCTATATATTCAGTTGCGTCTATTCTTCGAGAAAAATTAAAAGAAAAAAATCTTGAAAAATTATATTACGATATCGAACTCCCCTTAACTATCGTGCTATACGATATGGAGAGTTGCGGATTTTGTTTGGACGTTGGAGTTTTGCACTCTCTTGGTGATAAATATGCTAAAGAGATTGAAGAGTTGACTACGACTATTTACGAACTTGCAGGAGAAGAATTTAATATAAATTCCTCCAAGCAACTTGGGGAAATTCTTTATAATAAACTCGGACTACCTATATCTAAAAAGAATAAATCGGGCGCAAGTACAAACGCCGAAACTTTGGAAAAACTTATAGGCAAACACGATATAATCGACTTTATTTTGAGATATCGTACCTTGACCAAACTCAAAAGCACTTATATCGACGGAATAGACGCTCTTATTGACAAACGTAGCGGGAGAGTACACACCGTATTTCGTCAAACGGCAACGGTAACGGGTAGACTTTCCTCAACTGAACCAAATTTGCAAAATATCCCGGTCAGAACGAGCGAAGGACGAGAACTTCGCAAAATCTTCGTTGCAAGTGAGGGTAACACCTTGGTTTGCGCCGATTACTCGCAGATTGAACTCAGACTTCTTGCCGCTTTTTCAGAAGATGAAAAACTCGTTTCAGCGTACAGGTCGGGAGAAGATATACACTCGGCAACGGCAAGCGCAGTTTTTGGCGTTGATATCGAGGAGGTAACGAAGGAAATGCGTTCTCACGCAAAAGCGGTTAACTTTGGTATCATTTACGGAATAAGCGATTACGGTTTGTCCGTAGAACTCAAAATATCTCCAAAACACGCCAAGGCTTTTATCGAGCGTTACTTTGAAACCTATCCCAAGGTAAAAAGTTATATGCAAGAAAACGTAGACAAAGCAAAGCAAAAAGGTTACGCGGAGACCTATTTTGGACGAATTCGCGCAATCCCCGAACTCAAAGCGTCTAACTTTAACGTTAGAAGTTTTGGCGAGCGCGCTGCAATGAATATGCCACTTCA
This sequence comes from Clostridia bacterium, assembly GCA_045633305.1. GTDB lineage: Bacteria > Bacillota > Clostridia > Christensenellales > RUG350 > RGIG2224. The sequence goes on from JAZQYG010000032.1 coordinate 2,284, forward strand.
AGGTACGGCGGCGGACCTTATAAAAATTGCAATGCTTGCAGTTTATAGTAGACTAAAAGAAGAAAAGTTAAAAGCAAAACTTATTCTTCAAGTTCACGACGAACTAATTGTTGACTCTCCAAAAGACGAGGTTGAAAGAGTTAAACTTATACTCAAAGAAGAAATGGAAAAGGCAGTCGATTTGATAATCCCTCTTGTTGCAGAAGTAGGAGAGGGCAAAGACTGGTTTGAGGCAAAATAATGAAAATAGCGGTAACGGGAAGAATAGGAAGTGGAAAGAGCGTAGTACTTTCCGAGGTCAAAAGACTCGGCGCTTTCGTTTTGAGCGCGGATGAGATTAACCGCTCTCTTTTGAATAGCAAAAACTACCTTGATAAACTAAAATCAACTTTTCCCGAGGCCTTTCAAGGCGACGTGTTTGACAAAAAAGCGTTGACTTCGCTCGTTTTTCAAGACGAGAGCAAGCGTAAACTTTTAAACGAAATTGCTCATCCCGAAATATTCAAGGTGATAGGTGAGCAAATAGAAGGAAAGGACAAAGTTTTCGTAGAAATTCCTCTGCTTTCATTAGAGTGGGCAAAACTATTCGACGCGGTTTGGGTTATAAAAAGCAGTAGTCAGCAAAGACTTGAGAGGGTAAAACTCCGTGACAAAAGAGATGAAGAACAAATAAAATTAATATTCGATTCTCAAAAATGCTATGACGAGTTGAAATATGAAAACGAGCAAATTTTTACAAACGACGAGGGTATAGAAAATTTACTCCAAAAAGTCAGGGGAGAATTTCGAAAAATTTGAAAAATCGTGTGAATTTTTGTAGAAATTTCCATAAAAAAGTAGTTAAATTGCGGTTTTTGGTATAAAAAATACTAAAAATCGCAATTTTTTTATTAAATTACATATATTTAACTTTAATGGACTAAAACTCCTCATTTTTTTGTTATTTTAGGTTTGTCAAAAGTAAACGAGAGTAATAAAATTTTTAGGGAGGTAGGCTTATGAACGATAGTATAAAAAAGATTGCAAACGACGCAAAGAAGAGACTGCAAAGCGGTTACTGGGAGGAACTATATAAAAATCGTGAAGAGGATATTCTTTGCGCAAAAGAAAAGGGAGTATCCGAAGAGTTCGTTCACGGAATTTATAAAACGAGACACGCCTTTTCTGGTGAAGAAGATAGAGGGCAAATTTACTCTTTGATTCGCGAGATTGTCGAAGAGGAACAGTTTTTGCCCGTTTTAAATCCTATCGGCAGACTTATTGACCAAGATGAGTTTAATGTACTTTGTGATTCCGATAAACAAAGATACGTTTTCGATTTATCCAAGACCTATCTTGAAATAAAAAGAGAAATCGAGGCTGAAATGAAATTAAAAAGTCTCAAAGGCTAATTTGCTTGACTTAATTTAATTATGGTGGTAGACTCTTTTTTGCAGAGTAGACTGTTTGCGTCAAGTGTTGCGGAATGGGATGTCGTCCGCAAACGAAAGGGAAACCTGCGATAAACAGTCGCGTCCGTTGCAGATACGAGTTTTTTGTATTTATCAATGGACCTCTTAAAAAAAACGAGAGGTTTTTATTATGTCAAGAAATCACACTTTTAAACTTTGCTCCATTGCTTTGCTTTCAGCGCTATCCGTTGTTTTTAATGCTTTTGCTATTAACTTTACTCAAGATATAAGCGTTAGTTTTACTTATATCGTTTGCTTTGTAGCAGGTGTATTTTTAGGTCCAGTCGAAGGATTTACGGTTGGTGTGATAGGTGATTTGATAGGTTGTTTAATCGCGCCAAAAGGTCCTTACGCTCCTACGATTACTTTATCGAGCGGTCTTTTAGGATTACTTCCTTGGCTTATATTTAGATATTTTAAAAAATTACCAACGGAAATAAAGATTGTCTTATCTTTCGTATATACGTTTTTAGTTTGTTCCGTTGCGATTAATACCACTACTTGGTATATAATGTACAACTCAAAAACTGAATTTTTTAAATATATCGTAACTCGTAACTCAATTCAAATAATCGTAGTTGCAATAAACTGCGCTTTAACTTGTATCGTGTTTAGACCTATAGCAAAAGTACTTGAAAAATTCGGATTTTATTACCCAAAGGATAAAAAAGAAAAAGTAATTGAAAACGATTCCCCAAATAACTGAAAAAATATCCATAGATAAAGCCAAACTTATAAGTCCGCTTACCCTTGCTTTCGTTGGCGACTCGGTGTATTCGCTTATAGTGAGGTCAACGCTCACTTTGTCGGGTGATTTTAAGTCGGGCGAACTGACGAAGGCGTCCAACTCAACCGTTTGCGCAAAAGCCCAGTCAAAACTTGCGCGTGAGATTTTGCCACTACTCACGGAGGACGAACTTGCCGTCTATAAAAGGGCAAGAAATGCAAAAATTCATAATTATCCCACTCACGCCACCCAGTCTGAATATAGGGAGGCTAGCGGATTCGAGGCGCTAATAGGATACTTATATCTTACGGGAAATACGGAGAGAATTTACGCTCTCATAGGAGAAAAAGATGCAGATTGAAGGTAAAAACGCCGTTAGAGAGGCGCTCCGCTCTGACGTCACGATAGATAAAATCACTACGCTCAAGTCACTCACAGATAAAGAAACTCTTTCTTTGGTTGCTACGGCAAAACAAAAGGGTATCAAAGTGGTTTGCGTAGACAAAATTGTTTTGGATAGAGAAAGCAAGACTGGTCGTCATCAAGGAATTATTGCAACGACTAGTGATTTTGAATATTCTTCTCTTGAAGAACTCGTTGTTGGTGATAATCCTCTTATCGTGATACTCGACGGTGTACTCGACCCTCACAATCTTGGCAGTATAATAAGAGTTTGCGAGTGCGCGGGCGCAAGCGGAGTAGTTATATCAAAGCA
>JAZQYG010000033.1:0-4297 GCA_045633305.1 Clostridia bacterium
GCAAGAAAAGTTGCAATCCGTTGCATGAAAGAGTGTATTGACGTAGGTCACTCTGCTGGAATTGAATTTGCGCCCGTTCAAGGCAAAAATATCACCAAACTTTTCTATTATAAAGGCGCTCTCAAGAGAGCGATTGCAACAATGCTAATACCGATTGCTATGAAAAAGCATAAAGATATCGTTCCTTCAATGCTCCAAGATATTCAAAAGAATAAACCTTGCGAAATCGACGCAATCAACGGAGTAATTTGCCAGTGGGGCAAAAAAGGTAACGTTGCTACTCCTATAAATGACAAAATCGTTGAAATCATCAAAAAAATCGAGGCAGGAGAACTCAAACCTTCTCCAGAAAATATTAAACTTTTCGACGAATTGTTATAACTATTAAATCAATACAAATTACAAAACTCGACTTAAATCAAGTCGAGTTTTGTTTTTTAATAAACTGCTTGGTTAATTTCAGTATATGTGTTATATTGGATATGCCAAACAAATTTAATAAGCAAACGTAGGGGTATTTTCTTTTTATAAAAGAATAGTATCTTTCTTTTTTGTTCACAATAACTATGAATTTGGTAAAATCGCAAATTCCAATCAGGTTATTGTGATAGGATATATCCTTCCGTATGCTTGAAATTTGTTTGGCGACAATCGGAGTTTGCGTTTTCGGTGCGTTGACTACGGTTGGCGCACTTTTTTATTTTATAATTTTGGAGGCTAAAAATGGAAGGATTAGTGATGTTGATTTATTTAATTGTGTTAGGTGTTTTGCTTTTTATATTAGCTTTAATTGCTAAGAAGTTTGAAAAAATAGCAAATCAAAAAGGCTATGGTGATGAAATACACAGTTTTGCAATGTGTTTTTGGTTTGGCATTATAGGTTACTTATATGTAATTGCTTTGCCAGATTTAACGATTTCGCGTCGAAACAATCAAAGTGTTAAAAGTCCAAGTATTGACGAATTTGAAAGGGTTGAAACAAAAGAAGACTTTAAAAACGTAATATATGAGTGTCCTTGTTGTAAAGAAAATATTAATTATGGCATAGAGTCTTGCCCTACGTGTGGACAAAGATTTGATTGGAAGAAAGTAGATTAAAGAATTAATTTCAATAACTTAAGAATATAGATTTTTCACCTCACATAATCTAAAAGTGTGACATATTATACAATATAGAATTTTATAAGGAGGTGAATATATGTCCTTTGTCAACAATAAGAACGAGCGTATCCCCGGTCCTATCCATGGAAACGCTTTGAACGGTCTTTGTGAAAAAGTTTGTTTGCAAGTAAAAAAAGTTTTTGATGCTTGTATGAGACAAACCACGGAAGAAAACGTTTCGGTAACTTTGACTGATTTGAATCCCGCAAATCCGACTTTCCCTTTAACCTTTGTGAGCGGAAGAAGCACCGTGTCTCGTGGTATCATTTCTAATCTCGTAATAGACCCGATAGAAGACAAACAAAATCTTTCTAGACTTCGCGCTAATATAGGTTTGCCTATCGAGATTGCATATACCGATAGCGAGGGAGTTGCAGGAAGCGGAACTGCCGTTATAACTATACCTGTAGATATCGTCATAGGTACTCCAGAACCTGCGATAATTCCATACTCCGTAGAGGCTGTAGTTGGAGCGGTTATCCCCGACGGCGTGTCAGCAGGAGAGGCAACCTTTACCGTTACCGCTTGTACGACTATAGTTATTAAGACTGAAACCGAAGTAGAACTTTTAGTACCTACTTACGGATACTGTTACATACCGCCTTGTCAGGAATTTTCTCAAGACGTATGCGCGGGTTTCTTTGAGTTACCGCTTTTCCCCGGCTCAACTCCTATAAATTCGTAGCAATTAAATAAAAGGGCTCGAGTGAGCCCTTTTTTGTTTGATTATAAACAAAAATTTTGATATAATTAAATTATGAAAATTTTTGCTATCAGTGACTTGCATCTTAGCGCCAAAGTCGATAAACCTATGGATATATTCGGTGGCGCATGGGATAATTACTGGGAAATAATCAAGAATAACTGGATAAAAAATATATCCGACGAAGACGTTGTTTTAATTGCAGGCGACGTCAGTTGGGCTATGTTTTTAGAAGAGGCGATTCCGGATTTAGAGGATATAGCCTCTCTTCCTGGTAAAAAAATAATCATAAAAGGTAATCACGATTACTGGTGGGGGTCTTTATCTAAAGTCAAATCTGTATTGCCACCTAGTATAAGTGTAATTCAAAACGACGCGATAAAAATCGGAGAGTACGTTTTTTTAGGAACGAGAGGTTGGACTTGCCCAGATAAAAAGTGGACCGAACAAGACGAAAAAATTTACAAACGTGAGGGGGAGCGATTGACTCTTTCTGTAAACTCCGCAAAAAGAATAATGCAAGAAGGCGACACGTTGATTGCTATGATGCATTTTCCTCCGTTTAATACAATGAGAGAGGATAGCGTATATACTGAAATATTTGAAAGGGAAAATATACGTACCGTCGTGTACGGACACTTGCACGGCAAACAGTGTAGAGTTAGTCCAAAAGTTGTAAAAAACGCAGTAAATTATTATCTAACTTCGTGCGACCAGATAAACAATTCGCCCATTAGAATATTCTAAAAGAATTCGTTATTTTTTAAAAAAAATCAAATTTTATAAAATTTTAGGGATGGAGAACCACAATGTATAATCATATATATTGTGGTTTTATTTATTTTACCCACAATATATGCCATAAATGGTTGAATTTCCCAAAAATCAGCAAAAAAATTAAACTTTTTTATAAAAAAGTGGTTGACAGTGGTCAAATGCTATGGTAGAATATTTGCGAGGTAAAAGCAATGTTTTTTGGAAGATATTTTCATCAAATAGACCAAAAGGGACGTATGAGATTGCCCTCCAAACTCCGTCAGGATATGGGGGACAAGATTCACGTTATCCAAGGTTCTCCCAAATGTCTCTTCATCTTCACGGAGGAAGAGTTTAATGCTTTTGCTGAAAAACTTTTGGAACTTCCCATCTACGACCAAGAAAAGCAAGGTGCAGTTAGACAAATTTTGACGTCTGGGATACAAATAGAAGAAGATAATCAAGGTAGATTTTTACTTCCTCAGTATCTTAGAAACTTTGCTGAAATCAAAAAGGATATTCTTTTTGTCGGCGTAGGCAAACGTGTAGAACTTTGGAGTCAGGAAAACTGGGATAAGTACAACAACTTGAACGAACAACAGTATTCCGAATCCATGGCAGTACTTGCAAACTTAGGACTTTAAAAATGGTATTTAAACATAATCCCGTTATGCTCGAAGAGTGTATGAGAGGTCTCAACCTTAAAGAGGACGGAAAATATTTTGACGGAACGCTCGGTGGAGGCGGACATAGTCTAGAAATTTTAAAAAGAACGGCGCCTTCCAGTAGACTTCTTGCAATAGACAAAGATAGCGACGCTTTGATGGCGGCAGCAGAAAGACTTTCCGAGTTTAGCGATAGGGTAACTTACGTACACGACGATTTCAAAAATGCTCCTCGCCACATAGAAAAATTTGCGCCCGAAGGACTTGATGGAGCAATTTTGGACCTTGGAGTGTCTTCCTATCAAATCGATACGCCGGAACGTGGATTTAGTTACAAATCGGACGGATTACTCGATATGAGGATGAATCAAACTCAATTCTTGACTGCTTTTAACGTAGTTAACGAGTATACCGAATACGAACTTTCGAGACTGATTTATAACTATGGCGAAGAAAAGTTTGCTCGAAAAATCGCCGAGAACATAGTAAAAGCAAGAGCAAAACAAAGCATAAGAACGACGGCTCAACTTGCCGAGATAATCACCGATTCAATTCCGATGCCCGCAAGACGAAAGGGTGGTAATCCTTGTAAAAAGACTTTTCAAGCAATAAGAATTGAAGTAAACGGAGAACTTGAAGGTTTAGACAAAGCCGTTTGTGAAATAGCGCGAAAACTTAAAAAGGGCGGAAGGATGTGCGTAATAACTTTCCACTCGCTCGAAGATAGAATAGTCAAGAACGTTTTCAGAGAAATGGAACTTGACTGTGTGTGCGACAAATCAATTTCTCCGATTTGCACGTGCAACAAAATAAAAGAAGGAGTAGTAGTCACGAGAAAACCGATAGAGGCGTCTCCAGAAGAACTCGAAGGAAATAGACGTTCACAGAGCGCGAAACTTAGGATTTTTGAAAAAATTTAGTATATCGTGACACAGGAGGCAATATAATGGTAACGTTGAGACGCGACGTCAAAACTGAATCTGAAAGATACGGTGGCTACAACACCGCTTTT
>JAZQYG010000034.1:0-2514 GCA_045633305.1 Clostridia bacterium
GCTTGCGCAAGACATCTGTTTAGTCGCTTGCACCACGTCAGTATACACCGAGCCTGCCACAGATGCGTAAATTGCACTACCTAATGCCCCTGCTTGAGTTGAGCCTGCTATATAAATTTCTTTATTGAGCACGTCTGCGTAAATTTGCATCAATAGGCCATCTTTTGATGCAATTCCACCTGCTGCACAAATATTTTTAATTTCGATACCACTCTTTTGGTACTGTTCTACTATTACTTTAAGTCCAAAAGCATTTGATTCTAAAATTGCTCTATAAATATCCTCTGGCTTAGTTTGCAAAGTCATACCAAGAATCATACCTGACAGTTCTGCATCAACAAGAATACTACGATTGCCGTTCCACCAGTCCAAAGCAATGAGCCCGTGTTCGCCTACTTTTTGATTAGATAAAAGTTTTCTCAAATATGCGTGAATATTCAAGCCTTCTTCTTTTGCTTTTTTGAAATATTCTTCAGGTAAACAGTTATTGATAAACCACTCAAAGTTATCACCTACTCCTGCTTGACCTGCCTCATACGTGTATAAACTTGGAATTACTCCTCCGTGAACGTAACCGCATATACCGTCAACCTCTTTTATTTGAGCGGAATTAAGTATATGACAAGCAGACGTGCCAACGATAAGCATCAAATCACCGTCACCAGTTATATTAAGCGCAGGCATAGCAGAGTGCGCGTCTATCATAGGAAGAGCGACAGGAGTACCTACTTCTAATCCGCAAAGTTTTGCACCATTTTCACTGATATATCCTGCGATTTTATCCATGCCGTAGACTTTTGTTGAAATTTTCGTGCCGATAACACCGTCTAAATCTTTGTCTAATGCTTTCCAAAAATCGTTTGAAGGATATCCTTCTTGTTCACTCCAAAGTGCTTTATATCCAGCAAAAACCGCACTATGAGTTTCTTCACCAGTTAACATATATGATAACCAGTCTGCTGCTTCCAAAAATCTATAAGTATCACGATACACCTTGGGTGATTCTCTTAATACTTGCAAAAGTTTAGGAAATGCCCACTCTGAAGAAATTTTTCCACCGTACCTTTTTATCCAACTCTCTCCCATTTTGTGAGCCAGAGCGTTAATTTCATCTGCATAGGGTTGCGCAGAGTGATGTTTCCAAAGTTTTACGTATGCGTGAGGTTCGTTTTCGTATTCCTTCTTTAAACAAAGTGGCTCAAAGTTATCGTCAACAGGCAAAACTGTACAAGCGGTAAAATCTATACCAAGACCGCAAATATCTTTTGATTTTACTCCACTTGACTTTAATACGCCAAGTACACAAACTTTCAAACTATCCAAATAATCCTTTGGATGTTGAAGAGCGTAATCTTGAGGCAACTTTTTACCACACGGTAACTGTGAATCTATAACACCGTGAGCATATTCATTTATATATTCTGCTATTTCTTGACCATTTGACGTATCTACAAGTACGGCTCTTGCAGAAAGTGTACCGTAATCAATACCTAATGCATATTTTTTGCTCATTAATAAGTTCTCCTAATCATTAATAATTCAATTATAAATTTTTTAAAATAGTATGTCAACTAAAAAGCAAATTGCTAATCCCTATATGAAATTATAAAAATTATTAGGTGAATTTTAACTAATCTTTATAAATTTAAAAAAGAAAAAGAAGAACGCAAGTTCTTCTTTTTCTTTTGCATACAAGCGAGTATTCGTTTGGTGCACCTTCAGGGACTCGGGGAGCAAAGCGCTGTGAGGCTATGCCGAACCACATTTTCGAACTGTCTCTGAAAGATAAATAGAGAATACGAAGCGAAAACGCTAAAGAAAAAAGAAGAACACAAGTTCTTCTTTTTCTTTTGCATACATGCGAGTATTCGTTTGGTGCACCTTCAGGGACTCGAACCCGGGACCCACTGATTAAGAGTCAGTTGCTCTACCAACTGAGCTAAAGGTGCGTTTTGTGACCAAAGGTCACCTTGTTTTTAACTCAACGAAAAACTTTCGTCAAATTAAAAAATGGAGCGGGAGACGGGATTCGGACCCGCGACATTTGCCTTGGCAAGGCAACGCTCTACCACTGAGCCACTCCCGCATAAAATTTGTGCGCCGTTGTATCAGCGCATCTTGGTGCGACCGAAGAGACTTGAACTCCCTCATCTGAGATACCAGATCCTAAGCCTGGCGCGTCTGCCAATTCCGCCACGGTCGCAAAAAAGTGGTGATCCATCCGCGGATCGAACCCGGGACAACTTGATTAAAAGTCAAGTGCTCTACCGACTGAGCTAATGGACCATAATTGATATGAAAAATTGCGGTGGCTGGGGTGGAAGGGTTCGAACCTTCGGATGCGGGAATCAAAATCCCGTGCCTTACCGCTTGGCGACACCCCAACGTCGTGTATTAAAATGGGGTGAGTAGTGGGAGTCGAACCCACGACCTCCAGGGCCACAACCTGGCACTCTAACCAACTGAGCTATACCCACCGTATGGCGAGCCTGAAGGGAGTCGAACCCCCGACAC
>JAZQYG010000035.1:0-5828 GCA_045633305.1 Clostridia bacterium
TATAACGATACTAAATAACGTAGATAAAAACGTTGCAGTTATAGGCGTTTTAACACCAACTAACGAAATAGTAGAAAGAGAACAAAAAGTTGTAAAAAGTTTAACTGAAATAGGCTACAATATAGTTAGTGGTCTTGCAAAAGGTTGTGATACTGTTGCACATATCGAAAGTATTAAAAACAATGTTAAAACCATTGCCTTTCTTCCGTCAACAATAGAAAATACTTATCCTAAAGAAAATGTTAGTCTAGCAAATGAAATTGTTAAGAACGACGGGCTTATAATAACCGAATATGTAAACGAGCCTAAAAACAAATACGAAAACGTTAAAAGATTTATTGAACGTGATAGATTGCAAGCGTTATATTCTAAAGCGGTTATTTTAATTGCTAGTTTTCGTAAAGGTGAAGGAGATAGTGGTTCTCGCCACGCTTTTGAAAAAGCTAAAGAATACGGCAAAAAAAGGCTTGTTATGTATAGAGAAAGCGATTCTAACGACTTAACGTTTGGGTTAAATAAAGACTACGTTATAAAAGGTGAAAAAATTGTATCGCAAAAAGCAATTGAATCAATGGTAATAGAGGTATATCCGTACGTTTTAGATTTTATTAGAGTTTTTGATAAGTTTTTATAAAATGAAATTATTGTTCTATACTCAAATCGTCTCACAAAAAAATCGACAAGTAATTATTGCTTGTCGATTTTTTTTCGGTAGATAGAAACGACGACGCACAAAATTTAAGCGTCGCAGGCGCACTCGCAAAAGTGAAAGCGCCGTCTTACGTATGTATAATATAATTGACTTGGATTTTATCGCTTTTGTAGTTTTTTATAAAAAGTAGGGGTGTAGCCTTTCCGCTCTCGAAACATCTTGGTAAAATAGGCGGGAGATGAAAAACCAACTTCATAGGCAATTTCGGTGATATTTTTATCGCTATTCAAAAGTAAATTTTCCGCGTGTGAAAATCGAACGAGGTATAAGTATTCCATAAATGAAATATTCATCGTTTTTTTGAAAAGGCGGCAAAAATAAGAATGTTCTACGTTGATTAAAGTGCTCATTTCATCAAGCGTAATCGAATCGGCGTAATGTGCTTCAACGTAATCCAGCACGGGTAAAAGCCGTTCTGTATTCTTAAAAGAATATAAAGCTTCGGGTTCGTTTAATAGTTCATAACGGTATAAATTGGCGACGATTTCTCTAACGATAGCGTTCAAGAAATGCTCGTAAGATTTTTTTTGTTGGGTGTATTCCGTCAAGGCTCGAAAAAAACAATTTTTAAAGATTTCATTTAATTCAGTGCCTGCTTCAAAAATAAAAAACGGGACGAAATTTTTCAGATGCAAAGGGCGACGCGTGAAGCCTAAATGCTCCTCGTTAATATGCATAGGCATAAATTGTAATAAAAAGGTACTACTCCCTTTAGGCGTATACGTTTTATGCGGAATACGCTCGTTGATGAAGATAATATCGTCTTTGTGTAGCTTGTAGAGCGTTTGGTGGATATAAATCTCTTTTTCGTGCTCACGTATCCAAAGAAATTCTATTTCATCGTGAAAATGCCAGTCAACGAAGTGTTCTTCTTCGGCGCATAAGCCGTTATGAATATAGATAGTGGAATTTTTTAAGGCAGGAGAGATAAATTCTTGTTTCATAATACAAAAGTCAAAATTCTTATAAAACTAGTCAATATATGTGTCGAATAGGATTATTTATTATGATATAATTATAACATGGTGCGCAGTGTTAGGCAACCAAATATAAGGCTATGGAGAAAAAAATGGTACAAAAAGAATTGGCGAATATTGCTCGAAAAGTTGCTGCGGAAGGAATGGTATTACTTGAAAATAAAGAAAACGTATTGCCGCTTTGCAAAGACGAGAAAATTGCTTTGATAGGAAACGGTTGTTTTCATTACTTAAAAGGCGGTTGGGGTTCGGCTGAAGTAACGTCGGAGTACGTAGTGGATTTAGTAGGCGGATTAAAAGAACGTAACGCGTTTGTGGTCAACACTTCTTTGAGCAAGCAAGACGCTTATGACGTGGCAACCTGCAATCGGTTTTCCGAGGAGTGCGATTGCGCGTTGATTTCGTTTGTGCGCGATTCCGGGGAAGCCAGCGATAGGCAGGTTGGGTATTACGACCTCTCAAAAGAAGAAATCGAGCTGCTGGAAACGCTTGAAAAATCCAACTTTAAGAAGGTTATCGTTATCCTGAACGTAGCAAGTATTATAAACGTTGCGTCGATTGCAAAATATTCCAAAGTGAAGGCGGTTTTGGTGGCTTGGTTGCCCGGTATGGAAGGAGGAAATGCGATTTGCGACGTTTTGTACGGGGATATTACGCCGTCGGGAAAATTGACGGATACGATTGCTTATCAATATACGGATTATCCCTCTGCGTCCACGTTTAATACTTCGCCTATGTACGTCCATTATGCGGAAGATATTTTCGTTGGATACAGGTATTTTGAAACGTTTGCAAAGGAAAAGGTGGCGTATCCATTTGGATACGGCTTATCTTATACCAAATTTACCATAGAAAATATCAGCTATACGCTCAAAGACGAGAAAATTAACGTTGAGCTTACGGTAAAAAACGTAGGGGATTACGCAGGTCGAGAAGTGATACAGGTATATTCGTCGTCGCCTAAAACGGAAGTTGTGAAACCTGCCGTAGAGCTTCGCGGTTATAAGAAAACAAAGCTTTTGCAACCGAACGAAAGCGAAAACATCGCAATTTCTTTTGCCGTGAACGATATGGCCTATTTTGACGAAAAGCAAGCCGCCTATGCATTAGATAAGGGCGTATATCAAATTCTCGTGGGGAATAGCGTAAGAAATCTTACGGTATGCGGTCAATACGAACAGTCGGAAAAGACAATCGTTTATCAAACCACTTTGAAGTTTTCCTTCGGTACGCCGTATAAAATCAATGAAAATGGCGAGTTTGAAAAAACTTTGTTCTGGAATCAAGTGAAGGAGCGAAATCCGTTTGCAGTACGGACGGCAGGGGATGAAGGCGACGTGTTAAGCAGCACCTATTGCTCTAATGATTATAAAACCGAGCAGGAAAATACGGAATATTCGCTTTACGACGTAGCCAACGGTACGATTACTCTTGACGAGTTAATTAAGAACATGACAAGCACGCAGCTCATCGAAATGGCGATTGGACAACCGCCTGCACTTGTGCGCGGCACGGCGGGGATAGGGAATATCCCGTCGCTTAAAATCCCTAATCCGCAAACGGCGGACGGCCCTGCGGGCATACGTAGTACAAAGCCTACGCTTTGTTTTCCTTGCGCAACGCTCTTTGCGGCTACTTGGAACGCAGAGGTATTAGAAGAAGTCGGCGCTGCTATTGGGGAAGACGCAATTCATAACGGCGTAGATATTTTGCTTGCGCCCGGCTTGAATATTCATAGAAATCCTTTATGCGGAAGAAATTTTGAATACTATTCGGAAGATCCCGTTGTGTCGGGCAAATGCGCGGCTGCGGTTGTTCGTGGCGTACAAAGTAAAGGTGTAGGCGCAACCATCAAGCATTTTGCTTTAAACAATAAGGAAGAAAACCGTCGCGAATCCATCAGTATTATTTCCGAGCGGGCTATTCGCGAAATCTATCTAAAAGGCTTTCAAATTGCCATAAAAGAAGGTGCGCCTTGGTGTGTGATGACTTCGTATAACCTTGTCAACGGGGTAAGAACGACTGCGCACGTAGGCTTGATTAAAGGAATTTTACGTGAAGAATGGAATTATGACGGGCTTGTTATGACCGATTGGCGGGTGCATTCGCATTTATGGGAAGAAATTAAAGCCGGCAGCAACGTAAAAATGCCGCGCTGTTATCCCGAAGAAATTCAACTTGCCAAGGATTATTATTCGTGGAATTTGATTACTCGAAAGGAGCTGGAAGAGTGCGCGAAATATATCTTAAACGTGGTTATGAAAACCCGTCGTTTTAAGGAAGAGGATTTTGGAAAAACCCAAAAAATCGGTGAATTTAACGTTTTGGATTTTATTTGCTTGTCAACCATGTGGTCGGGTACGTGTAAGGAAGAAGACGGGACGATTTCGTTGACGCACATTGGTTTTGATAATCGCGATCGCGGACAAGAGATTTTTGTAGATTATCGCGTTGAAAACGAATGTGAAGGCGAATTCGTGTTGCAAATCAATGCGTCTTGTATACACGAGGGGCAATACGTCGATATCTTTATCGACGGGGAGAAAGCAACGAAGATTGCCTTTGTTGCGCCTGAGTACGACGTTAAAAAATTCTTTACGTACAAATCGACGTCGTTTAAGCTGTCGGCAGGCGTTCACAAAATTCGTTCGATTATTCGCGGTACGACGACGCAGGATAGTGTGCATTATAAAGAGTGGAAATTTATTAAACAATAGTAACGTCAATCCCCTTATACACCCAACGTTGTGCCTCGGATGAAATGCCTGTATTTAGATTAAACGTGCATTTCATGCCGTATTTATTTAATAATTTCCCAAAGGGAATATCTTGTTTTATCGTGCTTGAAAACGGACAGGAGATTAAACAGGAGGTAGCGTATGCAGACGGCAATAGAGGAACAGCCTCGAAGTCGGCAAGAGATTTTAGAGGTAATATGATAAGAGAAGAAATATTGACGAAAAAATAGAGTACAAATTGTTCGTTTTACGCTCAAATTGTCTCACAAAAAAATCGACAAGTAATTATTGCTTGTCGATTTTTATATTGCAATAAAGAGTGCGCGGTGGTATAATTAATTTATCAATTTTATTAAACGAGTGACTATGAACTTAAAAACACTTGACATAGAAAATATAGAATTATTTGAGAGGGCGTTTGCGCTGTACGAGTCGGCGTTTCCTTTTGAGGAGAGGCGGGATAGAGCAGAGCAAGCGCGTGTAATGCAAAACGAGGCGTACAAATTCGATTTGGTTATGGACGAGGAAAAGTTCGTCGGCATTATGCTTTACTGGGAGAGAGAAGATTATATCTTCTTGGAGCATTTTGCGGTTTTACCGAGTGAGAGGAATAAAGGGTACGGGGCAAAAGCATTAGACCTTTTGAAGGAAAAAGGCAAACTAATTTTATTAGAAATCGAGCCTCCTACCGCTGGAATAACAAATAGGCGCTTTAATTTTTACAAGCGAAACGGTTTCGTAATGAATCCGTACAATCATATCCAAGCAAAATATCACGTAGGGGATAGCGATTTGCACTTAAAAGTCTTGTCCTATCCAAATCACTTGAGTGACACGCAGTATTATTCATTTTACGAATATATGCTAAAAGAAATTTCAATCAAACAAGACAATTAAAAAACGACGGAAAAAATTTTTCCGTCGTTTTTTAATATTCACTTTTGCCGAGTAAATAGTCGATTGATACAGAAAAAAGGGTAGATATTTCAAGTAACATATCAAAATCACACTCGCGTTTGCCGTTTTCCCAGTAGGAAATAAGCCTCGTAGAAACGTTGAGGCTTGTTGCCAGTTGATTGCGCGTAAGATTGTGTTCAATTCGAAGTTCTCGTAATTTTTCCGAAAATTTATTCTTCATATTTACATTTTAGAACAAATTGTTCCATTTTTCTTGACTTGGAACATTTTGTTCCGTTATAATTATAAAACAATATACTTTGGAGGTCGTTATGAATATCAACGAACTATTTACAACACAAGAGGAAGAAGTATTAAAAAAGAACAAAAGTTGGTTTAAATTTTATTTATGGGCGCCGATTGTGTTGCCTGTGATTTTAGCCGTACTTTTTTTCTTTACTGGACTTATATTAGCAGTCGTAATTGACGCTATATTTTTAGTCT
>JAZQYG010000036.1:0-2083 GCA_045633305.1 Clostridia bacterium
TCTAGAGAAAACTTGATTGAAAAGTTAAAAGAACTTTCGGGAGAGCGATATCTTATCCAAGAATTTATAAGAGAATCTGCAGGTCGAGACGTTAGAATTATCGTAGTTGGTGGAAAGGCAGTTGCTACAATGAAAAGGGAGTCCTCGGTTGACTTTCGTTCAAACGCCGAACTTGGGGGAGAGTGCAAGAGCATAGTTGCAAGTTCTGCTTTTGTTGCTATGGCTGAACAAGTTGCAAAGAGTTTATCTCTTGATTACTGTGGTGTAGATTTACTTATTAATAAAGACGGCGAGCCTATGCTTTGCGAAGTCAATTCTAACGCTTTCTTTGGCGCGATTGAAAGGGTAACGGGGGTAAACGTAGCCCGTTTATACGCAGAACATATAATTAGTGAATTACAGAAGGATTTCGATGCAGAAAGAAACTAAAAAAATAGTCTCAAGACTTATAATATCTTTGCTTATAATAGGACTAGTGATACTAGGAGGCTATTTTCTCTTAAAGGCGTTAGGTTTTCTTGATATGTCGGTTGAGGAAGTTCGAGATTTAGTATCGTCAACAGGTGTTATTGCCCCTCTTGTATTTGTGTTTATCAGTTTTTTGCAAGTAACTTTCGTTCCTATTCCGTCGGCTATAACCATAGTTGCGGGTAATTATCTATTTGGACCGTGGCTTGCGTTTTTTTATTCCTATATAGGTATTTTTATAGGCTCGGTGTTTGCTTTTGTCCTTGGTAGAAAAATAGGTAGACCTTTCGTTAACTGGATAGCGGGGTCTAGTGAAAAGGTTGACGAGTGGATAGGGAAACTCAAAGGAAGAGAGAACGTCTTGCTCTTTTTTATGTTTTTACTTCCATTTTTCCCCGACGATATTCTTTGCTCGGTTGCAGGTATATTACCTATAAGTTGGTTTGCTTTTTTGTTTATCCAAATAGTAACGAGAATCACCTCTATCGGTTGCACGATAATATTCATGTCGGGAGAAATTATCCCGTATCACGGTTGGGGACTCGTCGTGCTTGGAATAGTTGCCGTTATATGCGTAATCGCTTTTATTCTTTCTATGAAATATTCCGAAAAAATAAACGATTTTTGTGTAAAAATTTCCGATAAGATACTCAGAAGGGATAAAAACGTAAAAAAAGAGGATAAAAATTAATGAATTTTTCTCGTTATTTAGATTATATGAAATCACTCGTAGACGGAGGAATTCCTGCGTGTGAGGCAATAATAATAAAAGAGCACGAAGTTTTATTTCACGAGGTTTTGGGCTTTTCCGATATCGAAAAAAATAAGAAGGCGGATTTTTCCGACCTTTATTTTATTTATTCCTCTTCCAAAGTTTTAACTTCTTGCGCTATTATGAAACTTATGGAGTTATATCCCGAAATAAGGTTAACTACACCTATTTGGGAAGTTTTGCCAGAGTGGAGAGAACCTCTCGTGAAGAGTGAAAAAGGTCTTATAACTGCCCAAAAAGATATAACGCTCCTCGACCTTTTGACTATGAGCGCAGGTTTAACCTACGATACGTATACTAAAAACATCCGTGAGTTTTTCTCTTGTAACGAGGATTTTACGGCAAGAGATTTTTCGCGCGCCCTTGCAAAAGAACCCCTTGCTTTCGAGCCGGGAGAAGGGCTTGTTTACGGACTTTGCCACGACGTACTTTTTTCTTTTATCGAAGGGGTAACGGGAAAGAGAGCGTTGCAATTTGTAAAAGATAATATATGCGCTCCTCTTGGTATAACGGATTTGTACTATCATAAAGAAGGGATAGAAGATAGAATAACCGCGCAGTATTCGATGAGAAAGGACGGCTCTATTCACCCCGTTCCACAATTAAACGAATATATTTTTGCGCCCTCTTATGATTCAGGAGGAGCAGGAGTAATTACTTCTTGCTCTGAGTATTCAAAAATTCTTGACGCGCTAGCCTGCTACGGCGCTGGCGCAAACGGTGAGAGAATTTTGACTCGTGAGTCTGTTGAGGAAATGAAAAGAAACAGACTAGATGAAAAAAGACTAGCCGATTTTTATATAAGAGGTAACGGTATGGGGTGTTACGGCTATGGACTGGGCG
>JAZQYG010000037.1:0-4991 GCA_045633305.1 Clostridia bacterium
TTTACAAAACGAATTGTAAGGTGCAAAATCCTGCGTAAATTGCAAGGAGGGCAATTCCTTGCCAACGCGCAAGTTTTCCTTTTATAAGCGTCGGAATAACTAGTATCGACATTACTGCAAACATTACGGGAATATCGATAACGAGTGAACTTGCAACACCACCTATCATGGTAGATGCGGGTACGTCGAAAGGTAAAATAGTCACGGCAACGCCACTAACGAATACGAGGTTGAATAAGTTCGCGCCGATAATGTTTCCAAGAGAGAGCAGACCGTGTCCCTTCATAAGAGAAGTGATAGCAGTAACGAATTCGGGAAGAGAAGTGCCAAGCGCTACGAAGGTGAGTGCAATTACGGTATCGGGTACGCCGATTGCCGTTGCAATTTTCGTTCCATTAGTTACAAGTAAATCTGCTCCAACTGCGATTACTCCCGCTCCAAGCACGAGGAATAAAAGTGATTTCCAAATAGGTTCGTTTTTACTCTCTTCTTCGTTTTCTTTTTCTTCAATTTCCTCATTTAAAAGAGAATTGCCTTTTTTCATATTAAGCACGGAAAGAACCATATAGCAAACGAACATCAAAAGAAGGGTAATGCCCGTGATTACGCTAAAGTGACCGTTTATATAAGCGGTGAGCGAATAAAATACGGATGCAATAGCAAAGAAAATTACGGGAAGATACAGTGATTTTTTATCAACTTTACCGGGTTTAACTGCAATTGAAATTGCTGCAATTAGCGAGGTATTACAAATAATCGAGCCGATTGCGTTACCGTAAGCGATTCCACTTGAGCCGGCAAGCGCGCCTTGGGCAGATACCATTACTTCTGGAAGGGTAGTACCGATAGAAACGACGGTTGCTCCGATTAAGATTTCGGGCAAGTGAAATTTTCTGGCAATAGCGGTTGCTCCGTCTACGAACCAGTCACCGCCTTTTATGAGAAGGATAAGTCCGAAAATAAAAAGATAAATTTGGTCAGTCATAATTTCTCCTTAATTTATATTGTACGCGTGTGTAACGCATACGTATACGCGCACGCATATTCAATTTTTAGTATATTTAATTTATATTGATTTGTCAATGTAAAAATGCTTTTACGGGATAATTATTACTTTTCAAATAAAGGAATATTTTGGAATTAAATTACTTTACAAATTGCCTTTTCATATGCTAAAATCTAATTTGCTATATTATACTATATAGAGTCGGAGGAAAAAATGCTTGCAAAGGTTAAGTGTTTTGCGCTCGGCGGACTGAAAGGTTTTCCCGTCGACGTAGAACTGGATATCAATCCCGGAGTGCCCTCATACGAAACGGTTGGTCTTGCAACTACTGCCGTTAAAGAAAGTAGGGAAAGAGTGCGCTCTGCAATCAAAAATAGTGGATTTGAATATCCTCTCAAAAGGATAACTGTTAACCTTGCTCCCGCCGACGTAAAAAAAGAGGGAACGAGTTTTGATTTACCTATCGCAATAGCCTTGCTCGTTGCGTCCGGTCAGATTGAAAATCCCTCTTATAAAGATTACGTATTTATAGGCGCGCTATCTTTGGACGGAAGGGTGTCAAGTATAAACGGCGTAATGCCACTCTTGATATCCGCTCTTCAAAACGGATTTACGAGATTTATCGTTCCTGAAGAAAATGCAAGAGAGGCCTCTTTTATATCGGGAGCGGAGGTTTATTCCGTTTCCTCGCTAAAAGAGTGTGTTGAATTTTTAAAAGGCGACAAGTTAATTGCAAAACTTAACTCCGGCGTATACAAAAAAGAGTCAAATGAGGTTGCTCTCGTGGACTTTGCCGACGTCAAAGGTCAAGCCACGGCAAAAAGAGCGCTCGAAATTGCAGTAGCAGGCGGACATAACGCTCTTATGATAGGACCTCCCGGCTCGGGCAAAACTATGCTTGCTCGTTGCGTTCCCACGATTATGCCTACTATGAGTTTTGAAGAGGCTTTGGAAGTTACCAAGATTCACTCGGTAGCGGGAGTGCTTGATTCAAACGAAGGTGTGGTTAGAGAGCGTCCTTTTCGCACTCCGCATCATACTGCAACGACGGTGAGTTTAGTTGGTGGTGGGGCTAACTGTCACCCCGGTGAGATAAGTTTGGCTCATAACGGCGTACTTTTTTTGGATGAACTTCCCGAATATTCGCGTCATACTCTCGAAACCTTGCGCCAACCTTTAGAGGACGGAATTATAACTGTGTCAAGAGCAGTAGGTACGGTAGAGTATCCGGCGCACTTTATGTTGATAGCAAGTATGAATCCTTGCCCGTGTGGTAATTACGGCTCAAGAGTACAAGTTTGTACTTGCACCGAGCCTCAAATTCGTAAATACAGAGCAAGACTCAGTGGACCTCTGCTTGATAGAATAGACCTACATATCGACGTAGACGGAGTTAGTTATCAGAGTCTCAAAGATAAGAGTGAACAAGAAGGCTCTCATGAGATAAAAGAAAGAGTAGAAAGAGCAAGGCTAATTCAAAGAGAAAGATTCAAAGGTAAGGGGATTTACGTAAACGCTCGTATGACTCCTTCTATGATAAACGAGTATTGCGCGCTCGACAAAAACAGCGAGCAAATACTTGAAACCGCTTTTACCAAACTACGTTTATCTGCGCGCGCAAATTCAAGAATACTCAAAGTTGCAAGAACGATTGCAGACCTCGAAGGGTCTATAAATATTCAAGAAAAGCACGTTTTGGAGGCTATCAAGTATCGTTCTTTGGATAGGAAATACAATGGATAGATTTACCGATAACGAAAAAGCGTGTTTGCTCGTTAGCGCAATTGATTCGCTTGGCATCAAAAAAAGAGCAAATCTTTTGTCTTTATTTCAAAGAGCGGGCGATATATTCGACTCGTACAAAGAAATGAGAGAGGAAATAGTTGCTCTTTGCGGAGCGGAGTATTTTGAAAAACTTGCAAATGCTATCAAAGTCCGCGCGGACTTAAAACTTATTGAAATTTGCGAGCAAAAAGGAATTATTCCCGTGACCTATTATTCTGAAAATTATCCCGATTTGCTCTACAATATCGAGCCTAGTCCTTTGGTTTTATTTTGTAAGGGAGATATTACGCTTTTATCAAGTGAACTTGCTATCGGCGTGGTTGGCTCGCGTAAGTGTTCAAGATATGGACTGGATATGGCGGAGGAGTTTAGCGCAGATTTAGCGGAAAACGGCGTAGTGGTCGTGTCGGGGCTTGCTCGTGGAATAGACGGCTCTGCTCACGAAGGCGCGTTGAAGGTGAACGGCAAAACGATAGCCGTACTTGCCTCGGGAGTCGACGTCATTTATCCTCCCGAGCATAGAGCGCTTTATGAAAGAATAGTGGAAACGGGACTCGTTGTGTCGGAATATTTGCCGGGCTCGTCCCCACTATCGTATCGCTTTCCCGAAAGAAATAGAATAATTAGCGGACTATCAGACGGATTACTCGTTATCGAGGCGGGGGAAAAGAGCGGAGCGCTTATAACGTTAGACGAGGCTATCGAACAAGGCAAAGAGATATTTATTCTTCCTTCAAACGTAACTTCAAGAACGGCAAAGGGTAGTAATGAAAAACTTCGTTCTATGCCGGACGCGCTCACTTTGGACGCAGATGACGTTTTGAGAAGATTTGGCAAGAGTAAAACCGTTCAAAAACAAGCCGACAGTATCCAACTTGATTTTATGCAAGAAAAGATAGTGGAGTTACTTGAAACGGGAGAAAGACATTTTGACGAATTATTAGAGTTAACCGAACTTTCCGCGGGTGAACTTGGCGGTTTGCTTGCAAGGATGGAAGTTTGTGGAATAATAAAAGACCTTGGTGGGAATTATTACGGCATATAGAAAGAGTTAGACGGAAAAATTAGGAGAAAAAATGAAGTTAGTTATAGTAGAGTCACCATCAAAAGCAAAAACTATTCAAAAATATCTCGGAGGAGACTTCAAAGTTATAGCGAGCGGAGGACACGTACGTGATTTACCCGTACACACTCTCGGTATCGACGTTGAACACGGATTTATGCCGTATTACGAGATAAACGAATCAAAAACCTCTACAATCAAGAGGATGAAAACCGAACTCAAATCGGCGGAAAAAGTTTATCTTGCAACCGACCCGGACCGTGAAGGTGAGGCTATTTCTTGGCACTTGCAACAAGTGCTTGGTATTCCCGAAGAGGAAAACCGTATAGAATTTAACGAAATTTCAAAATCGGCGGTCAATTCCGCGCTTAAAAAACCACGTAAAATAAATATAAATTTAGTTGACGCTCAACAAGCGCGTAGAGTACTTGATAGACTCGTGGGATATAAGATTTCTCCCGTACTCGGCAAGAAAATCAAGAATAAACTTTCCGCAGGAAGAGTGCAATCCGTTGCTCTTCGTATGGTGGTAGATAGAGAAAGAGAAATTCAGTCCTTTATCCCCGAAGAATACTGGACTCTCGCTGCAACCCTTTCAAAAGAAGGAAACAAAGCGGAATTTAAAGCAATGTTCCAAGACCACAACGGCAAGAAATTCAAAATTAAGAATAAAGCCGTTATGGATAGGCTTTTATTCTTATTGCAAGACGCAAAGTGGAGCGTAGACACGGTTAAAAGAGGTGTAAGCAAATCTCATCCTCAACCTCCTTTTACGACGAGTACTTTGACTCAAGACGCCTCGCATAAACTTTCCCTCACCGCAGCCCAAGTAATGCAAGTTGCTCAACAACTTTACGAAGGCGTAGAAATCGAGGGTGAAGGACAAATTGCGCTCGTTACCTATATTCGTACCGATAGCGTACGCGTATCGCAAGAGGCACAAGCGTCTGCAAGAGCATTTATTGAAAAGAATTACGGCAAAGAATACGTTCCTGCAAAACCTAATTTTTATAAATCAAAAGGGGAGGCGCAAGACGCGCACGAGGCTATTAGACCTATTTCGCTCGAGCGCACGCCCGCAAGTTTAAAAGGACGTATACAAAATAATCAATACAGAGTTTACAAATTGATTTACGA
>JAZQYG010000038.1:0-11775 GCA_045633305.1 Clostridia bacterium
AGGCGTTATCGGTTGCGGAAACATGGCTAACGCTATAATCTTAGGCGCTAAACAATGCTTAAAAGATAAAAGTATCGTCGTTTATGATACGGATTTTGAAAAAGCAAACTCCTTTGCTAAAAAAATAGGCGGAGTAGTTGCGACAGATAACAAATTCGTTGCTTTGAACTCTGAATACGTTTTGATAGCAGTCAAACCTCAATCTTTTGATGAGATTGCTCCCGAACTTATAGGCGCTGAGTACGTCATTTCAATTATGGCGGGAGTAAAATCTACTCAAATACACTCAAAAATCCCAACTCTTCGTGGTATGGTTAGAATAATGCCAAATGCTCCGGCAATGGTCGGAAAAGGTATGAGTGCATTATGTTTTATTGATTCAACGAAAGAGGACGTTGAATTCGTAACTGATATTTTCTCATCTATAGGAAAAACCCTTGAAATTGAAGAATCAAAATTAGACGCTGTTACCGCAATTAGCGGTAGTGGACCCGCTTACGTCTATTATTTTATAAAATCAATGGTTGATGCGGGCATAAAAATAGGTTTAACGGAAGAAGAAAGTAAACTTTTAACTTTTCAAACTTTTGAAGGCGCAACAAAATTTGCAGAAATTAGCGACCTTTCGCTTGATAAATTAATTGATATGGTTTGTAGTAAAGGTGGTACTACTATCGAAGCAATTAAAACCTATCGTGAAACGAATACTGATAAAATTATAGAAAGTGCGGTAATAAATTGTTTTAACCGCTCAAAAGAACTTTCGGGAGATAATAATTGAAAACTGTAGATATTTACACAGACGGCGCATGCTCGGGTAATCCAGGAAAAGGTGGTTGGGCTAGCATACTGATATATAACGGTGTAGAAAAAGAAATTTCGGGAGCTTTTCCTGAAACTACCAACAACCGTATGGAACTTCTTGCAATAATTGAGGGACTAAGAGCCTTAAAAGAGGGGTGCGCAGTTAATTTATATAGCGATTCGCAATACGCATTAGAACCTTTCAATAAAGGGTGGATTTACGACTGGCAAAAGAACAACTGGAAAACTAGTTCAAAGCAAGACGTAAAAAACGTTGATTTGTGGCTAGCATTATTACTTGAGGTAAAAAAACATAAAATTACTTGGATAAAAGTAAAAGGCCACGCGGATAACGAGTACAATAATAGATGTGACGCTCTTGCAAGAGGAGCTATTAAATCTTTGCAATAATCGGTGAAATATGTTTGATTACACAAAGGCCGCTATAGAAAAACTCAAAGAAGATTTTAAAAGATTCGGTTTTATATATAGCGTAATAGTACAAGTTATATATATACTTTATCTTGCATATGCAATAGCAAATAGCAAGGCAATATTTTGGGCAAACGTTACGCTTGGCGCAATTTGTCTTGCTTATTTTATTTTTTATATAGTTACTCACGGAAAAATTGACAAAAAGTCAAAAAACACAAAAAAATCAATCCGTAGATTACAAAAATATTCTAGACTTCTTATAAAGGCATTTACTCTCGGTACTACTATTTACAGCATATATTATACAGCACTTGACGTAACCGTTATATCAGTAGTTTTGTCATCACTAATGCTCGTTGGTTGGATTCTACAAGTTCTTTTTGAAATTGCAAGATATTTTTTTGAGACGAGAGCAGATATTTTTATGGTTGGACTAAGTACTGACGTACAAAAAATCACAAAACCTATTACAACCGTTAAAAATATTTTTTCACTAAAAAAGAGCGAAGAGAAAGAAGAAATAGTTCCAACTAAAGCATTAACAATACTTGAAAATAAAGTTCAACTCAAAAAAAGTTTGAAAAAAGAAAAAAATAAATCCGCATCAACTGATAAAAAATAGATTAAAAAACATAAAAGCACTTCAAAATTGAAGTGCTTTTATTTAGGTTAAATGAAATTTTTTGGTTTTATAGATTTGATAATAAATTATAGAGGAAAGCGGGAAATTCAACAATAAGATTATAGGAATAAATATTGGGAGCACCATAGTTGATAGTTCCTGCAAATTTACTTGCCATACGAACACGCCTAAACATGCAAACACAAAAGAAAGATTTAAGCAGAGCAGTGAGCGATTAATTATTGAAGTTTTAAAATCAAAATCTGCTTTTATTCGTTTTAGCGGATTCATAAAGTAGGAAACTGTCGGAATACCTGGTATAATAAGTCCACCTAAAATAGATGCAATATATAATCCGTCAGTTAATCCGTAATTAACCCCAAAGAACAATCGAATAAGTCCTATTTCAAGAAGAATAAACGCATAAGTTAACCAGTATGTAAAAAGATTGAGTTTGTTTGCGTAAACGTAATTCATATTGTAATATATAACTACGTTTGAAAAACTGTACGGTTTTAAAGTAAATCCTTCTGAATAATATTTCTTTTTGAGTTCAGAAAGTGTAGAGGGGAGTTTTGATTCCGACTCAGTTTTCTCTTCTATTTTTTCCGTTTTTTCTTCTTGTTCTATTTGTGGCGCTTGCTTTTCTTGTTGTGAGTCAAAGAGTTTTGAAAAGGCGTTTTTATAATTAACGTTATTCTCTTCTTTTTCTTCTTCTGCTGTTTGCAAAGCGTCAAAAATATTCAACTGGCGGGGAGGAGCGGTTTGAAGTTGCTCTTCTGTTTTTATTTCGTTCTTTTCAAGTTCTTCTGAATTAATTACGTCAACGTTATCAGTTGTAAATTCAGGTTGAACCGCGCTTTCATTTTTGATATCATCTTGAGTAGGTTGTTGAGTGATGGGTTGCTTTTGCTCAACGTCTTCCGCTTGAGTTTCGTAACTTTGAGAAAACTCGGTCATTTTACGAGTATATGGACGAAGTTCACTCGCATCAAACGGAGGAGGAGCAGTAAGGTCATAATCTTTGTCAGAAAGCAGTCTATTAATAAGCGTTCTTGAAAATTCCCACTCCTGTTTATCACGTTCCAAATATTCTCTTCCTTTTTCGGTAAGAGAATAATAACGTCGCTTGCCACCATTAGAAATTTCACCGTTGTAAGAAGTAATATATTCTTGAGATTCTAAGCGTTTTAAACAACTATACAACGTAGGTTGTTTCAAAACGTAACTGCCTTCACTCTTTACTTCAATTTCACGACAAATTTCGTACCCGTATTTATCACTTCCTTCAAGAGAACGAAGAATTATCGTGATAACGTGTCCGCGAATTAAATCGGTATTTGCAGCGGAATTTTCCATATCTACTCCTTTTAAAGTAATCTAATAATATATTAAACTTTTATTGCAAATCTGTCAATAAATTTTATCTATTTATGTAATTACGCGATAGGTATTATGAAATCTTCCAAAAAATATAGTAATCAAAATGAGCGTATAAGGCCCGTAACAACACCTAAAATTTTTACGTTTGATAAAATTATGTCTTCATAGTCAGGGTTTTCCGGATGTAATACTACTTTTTCATTTACTTTGAAATATCGCTTTACTGTAGCGCTTTCATTTTCAATAAGAGCAACTATGATTTCTCCATTTTCAGCATAGTTTTGTTTTTTGACAACTATTTTATCACCATCTTTAATTCCAGCGTTAATCATACTATTGCCACTAACTGTTAATATAAATAGTTCTTTACCTTTGAAAGTGTTTTGTGGGAAATATAACACTTCGTCTTTGTTTTCTATAGCAAGTACAGGCACGCCTGCCGTTACTTTTCCAAGCATAGGTATTCCAACAAACTTTTCATCTTCTTCTTTGTTTTGAGTATTTTTTAAACTCAATTTTAAAAGTTTTCCGTTTTGTTTTAAGTTTTCAACGTACGCTGAAATTGTCGAAAGTGACTTTATATTTAATTCTTTCGCTATTTCACGTAGAGTAGGATAGGACTCGTTTTCATCAATGTAACTATTAATAAAACTCACAAGTTTATCTTCAATTTCTTTTTTCTTTAGTAATCTGTTCATAAAAAAATATACTCCCTTGTGAGGAGTATATCATAACGTTTAAAAACTTATAAGTTGTTATTTGGACAGTTATTTGTCGTCTCTTAAAATTACCTTCGTGGAGGCGCTACGTTTGATATCTTCGCTTATTGCTGCGTAATGCTTTTTAGTAGTATTGATATCTTTATGACCTAAAACTTCAGCAACTACGTAAATATCTTGCGTTTCACGATATAGCGTTGTACCGTAAGTACTACGAAGTTTGTGAGGTGTGATTTTTTTAAGAGGGGATATAAGACGACTATATTTTTTAACTAAATCTTCTACCGCGCGAACACTTAAACGCTTTTTTTGTATTGAAATAAAAAATGCCTCTTCTTCTTTTGGAATTTCTTTATCAGCACTTCGCATTTCTAAATATTCAAACAAAGCCTTACAAACCTCGTCCGAAAAGTACAAAACTACACGATTTCCACCCTTTCTTGTAACGGTGAAGGCGTTGTTTTCAAAATCAACGTCGTTTACGTTAAGTCCAACAAGTTCGCTAATACGTATTCCCGTACCTAAAAATAACGTCAGAATAGCAACGTCACGAATTGACGTGATTTTATGAAATTTACGTTGTCTATCTGTGAGTAAATCTCCGGATTCCGCCTCTTCAAGTAATGCTACGACTTCGTTAACTTCAAGTCTTACAATTTCTTTATCGTGAAGTTTTGGCATAGCAACTTTTGATGCAACGTCTTGAGAGAGTATATCGTGATTATACAAAAATTTAAACATACTTCTAACTGCGGCAAGTTTACGATATTTGCCGTTTTCAGTATTTGTGCGCTCTTTATCGTTTACTACGTAAAGAGAAAGGTAATCAACGTAATTTTCAATATCTCTTGACGTTACGGTAGAAAGAATTTCTAAAGTGAAGGTATCACAGTTAAGTCCTCGAAATTTTCTCGTTTCATTATATAAATAATTAAAAAAAGTTCTGAGGTCATATGCGTAATTTAAACGGGTGAGAACAGAGGTACGACTACCTATTCCAACAAAAAATTCAGTGCAAAATTCAGGTAACTCTTGGAGTACCCCACGAAGTCTAATCGTATTTGTTTTATCACGATGTTCTACGTATGTTTTTGCCATATTTATATTTTAGCAAAAATCATCTTTAATGTAAATTACTTTTATAACTTGCTATTTAAAATTTTTATTTTTTTGTATGTTTTTTTACTTGCATTTGACACTTTATTGTAATATAATTATTTCGGTGGAAATTGGTATTCTTTTTTTGTACAACCAGTTTCCCACAATTAATTACTGACTTTGGAGGTCAACGATGAACAAACTCGAACAGCTTAACGCACTTAGAGTTGAAACAGACGAATCGTTCAAAAAAATCAGAGATTTTATCAATCTTATTATTGACGATTTGAGTTTTATAGAAACGGACGCGTTTTTATCCGGAAAATCTTTTTTAGATGAATCTTCTGTTGTTTGCGAAGGCGTATTAACAGGCTATGCAACAGTTGACGGAGCGCCCGTTTATTTTATTGCTCAAAATTCTGCTGTTTTAGGTGGCAGTCTCGGCAAAGCTGGTGCTGAAAAAATTTGCAAGTGCATAGATAAAGCACTTAGAGCAGGTGCACCCCTTATTTCAATTATTGATTCAAACGGAGCAAGGCTTGGAGAAGGAGTAACGGTTATGGAGGCTTACGCGTCTATAATAAATGCGGCATCCGCAGTTGCAGGAAGAATTCCTCATATTTGCATACTAAAGGGTAATGCAATCGGAATGCAGTCTGCTTATTGCGCTCTTGCAGATTTTTTAATTGCTATGCCTGAATCAACTTATGCAGTTAGTGCGCCCATGTCTTTGATTGCAAAAGCAAACCACGCTGGCAAAATTCAAGATATTCTCGGCGCAAAACTTCAAAATAAAAATGGAAACGTACACTTTGCCCCTGAAAATGATTTTGAATGTTCGAATATTGTCAAGAAGTTGATTTCTTTCGTTCCTTCTGATAACGGCGCGGTTGAAATTCCTACCTCAGACGACTATAATAGAATTATTTCAGAAATTGACCGTGATTCAACGCCTATATCAATATTAAATTCAATATGCGACGAGAGCGATTACCTCGTAGTAGGAGATAGTGAATCCGACGTAGTTTGCGCTATGGCTAGAATAGGAGAAAAAGTAGTTGGCACTATTTTAACGAGCGGAGAACTTACGGAAAAGTCTATTCGCAGAGCAACTAGGTTTATAAACTATTTAGATAGTTTCAATATTCCTTTGTTAACTTTCGTTAATTCATCGTCTTTTAAAACTGACCTTAACGCAGAGTTAAACGGAGCAGTTTATGCGCTTTCCGACCTTTTCTATGCTATTTCAACCTCGGAATCGACCAAAATAGCAGTAATAACGGGAGAGGCAATCGGAGTATCTTATACTGCTTTTGCAAGTAAAAACTTTGGATTTGATTACGTTTTTGCTCTTCCAGAGGCAACTATTGCTCCCGTATCACCCGAACTTGCAGTAGACGTATTTTATAGCGATGAAATTGCAAGCGCTAAAGACCCGAATCTTGCAAGAGAAAAAGTTGCAAAACGTTACAGTGACGTATCCGACGTATTTGTAACGGCAAAAGAAGGTTACGTTGATAACGTAGTTGAATCATCAATGCTTCGTCCTCATTTAATAAGCGTTTTACAAATGTTGGAGAGATAAATATGAATTATTTGCTTTCTTTTACACTTATTGACAAAAATACACCGTTTATCGAAAGGCTAAGTTTAAGTGGAATAAGCGCAATTATAGGTATGTCAATCGTATTTGCCGTTCTTGCACTACTAATAGGCGCAATTCTATTATTAAATCGTATTCTTGATAGATTAGAGAATAAACCTGAAGAAAAAACGGAAACAGTTGCACCCGCTCCAGTAGTAGAAATAGCGGAGCCAGTTCAAATCGTCACAAGTGACAATACAAAAATTATTGCTGTAATAACTGCAGCCCTTACCGTTGCTGCTTTTGATAAACCGAACGTTCGTTTTATCGTTAAAAAAATTAAAAAATTATAATCGGAGGATATTATGCGTAAATTTAACGTTACCGTAGACGGAATTAACTACGAAGTAGAAGTAGAAGAAATCACCAGTGGAGTAGTTGCACCTGTTGCACAACCCGCACCCGTTCAAGTACAAACTGCAAAACCCGTTCAACAAGCACAACCTCAACCCGCTCCTGCAAAAAAGGTTTCTGCTCCCGCTGGAAACGGTGCACCCGTAAAATCACCTATGCCCGGAAATATTCTTAAAGTTTTACTTTCAGACGGCGCTACGGTTACCAAAGGACAACCTATTCTCGTATTAGAGGCAATGAAAATGGAGAACGATATCGTTGCCGATAAAGACGGTGTTTTAACTTACTGTGTAAAAGCAGGGGATAGCGTAGAAACCGGCGCAACTCTTGCAACCATAGCATAATCGGAGGAAATATGGATTTCTCAAACACACTCCAAAAATTATGGGAATCCACCGGTCTTGCAACTCTTGCTGGAAACGGACAATGGAAGTGTCTCGTAATGATACTCGTTGCTTGCGTGCTCGTGTACCTTGCAATAGTAAAAAAATACGAACCTCTTTTGCTTTTACCCATCGCTTTTGGTGCTTTCATTATCAATATCCCTGGAGCACACGACGTTTTATATGCAGAACCTACCGAGAGTTCGATAGGTGGACTTTTCCATTATATTTACATGGGTATAGACCTCGTTTTGTTCCCACCGATTATCTTCCTTGGAATAGGAGCAATGACGGACTTTGGACCGCTTCTTTCTAACCCAAAGAGTTTACTTCTTGGCGCGGCGGCTCAATTTGGTATATTCATTACTTTAATAGGCGGACTAACTCTTTGCGGTTTTGACGAGAAACTTGCCTCTGCCGTTGCAATAATAGGTGGAGCAGACGGACCTACTGCAATCTATCTTTCTTCATTGATGCTTCCCGACCGTCCTGAAAAAATTGCCGCAATTGCTATTGCTGCATACTCGTATATGGCGCTTATTCCTATTATTCAACCTCCTATTATGAAGGCTTTAACTACTAAAAACGAGCGTCTTATTCGTATGGATAGTTTAAAACCCGTATCAAAAAAGAAGAAAATAATATTTCCGCTAGCGGTAACCTTGCTTTGTGGAATAATCCTTCCTTCTGCTTTACCACTTCTTGGTATGCTAATGTTTGGTAACCTTTTAAAAGAGAGTGGAGTTACGGAAAGACTTTCAAAAACCGCACAAAACGAACTTATGAATATCGTTACGATTTTCCTTGGAGTTATCGTAGGAACGAAAGCGTATGGACCTGTATTTCTTGAACTCGAGACTTTATTCATAATAGCATTAGGTCTCCTTGCTTTCTGTGGCGGAACGGCAATGGGTATTCTCGTTGCAAAACTTATGAATTTGTTCTCTAAAAAGAAAATTAATCCGCTTATCGGTTCTGCAGGTGTTTCAGCCGTTCCTATGGCGGCGCGTGTTTCTCAAGACGTTGGAGCAAAAGAAGACCCTACGAACTTCCTTCTTATGCACGCTATGGGACCAAACGTTGCCGGAGTTATCGGCTCTGCGGTTGCAGCAGGTATCTTAATTGCAATTTTCCTTTAATATCGGAGGTATAATATGAGCAGAAAAGTTTTAATAACTGAAACAATTTTACGTGACGCACATCAATCTCAAGCAGCAACGCGTATGAAAACGGAAGAAATGCTTCCTATGGCTGAAAAACTCGATTCTATGGGATTTTATTCTTGCGAGGCTTGGGGTGGAGCAACCTACGACTCATGCCTCCGCTTTTTAATGGAAGACCCTTGGGAGAGACTCCGCGCGCTTAAAAAGGCTATGCCTAATACCAAACTCCAAATGCTTTTGCGTGGACAAAATCTTCTTGGGTACAAACATTACGCTGACGACGTCGTTGAAAAATTCGTTGAACTTGCCGTTAAAAACGGTATTGATATCATAAGAATTTTCGACGCATTGAACGATACTCGTAATATGAAATGCGCTATGGATGCAACCAAAAAATACGGCGCAATTTGCGAGGCTGCAATAAGTTACACTACGGGTGAGGTATTCACCGAAAAATATTACGTTGACCTTGCTAAAGAACTCGTTGAAATGGGTGCAGACGTTATTTGCATCAAAGATATGGCAAACTTACTATTGCCTTATGATGCGTTTAAACTCGTTAAAGCAATCAAAAAAGCGGTTAACGTTCCTATTCATCTTCACACACACAATACCTCTGGTACTGGTGATATGACTTACTTAAAAGCAATCGAAGGGGGAGTCGATATCGTTGACACCGCTCTTTCTCCATTAGGAAACGGTACGAGTCAGCCCGCAACTGAACCTCTCGTTGCTACCCTTAAAGGAACGGAATACGATACTGGTCTCGACCTCGAAAAACTAAACGAGATTGCAAAGCACTTCAAAGGCGTTGCTGAAAGACTTAAAAACGACGGATTTTTGAACGAAAAAGTACTCAAGGTAGATATCAACACCCTTATTTATCAAGTTCCCGGCGGTATGCTTAGTAACCTTATCGGTCAATTAAAGCAACAAAACGCAGAAGATAAATATCTTGACGTTCTAGCGGAAGTTCCTAACGTTAGACGTGACCTTGGTTATCCCCCTCTCGTTACTCCCACTAGCCAAATAGTTGGAACTCAAGCAGTTTTAAACGTCCTTGGCGGTGAGCGTTACAAAATGGTAACCAAAGAAACGAAAGACGTTTTGAGAGGCAAATACGGCAAACTTCCCGTTGCTCCCGACAAAGACGTTTACAAAAAAATCCTCGGTGACGAAGAGATGATTACTTGTCGTCCTGCGGATTTATTAGAACCCGAATTAGAAAAATACAAAGCGGAAATTGCAGAGTATTACGAAAAAGAAGAAGACGTATTGTCTTATGCAATGTTCCCGCAAGTTGCACTTAATTATTTTAAATACAGAAAAGCGCAAAAAACCGGTTTAGATTCTAATCTTTTAGATAAAGAAAACATGGTTCATCCGCTATAAGTGAGGCTTTTTTGAAAATATGTATTATAGGAGGAGGCGCAGCCGGACTTATGTCGGCTTCGCTTCTTTCAAAATATAACCACGAAATAATCCTTTTTGAGAAAAACGAAAAACCCGGTAAAAAAATTTATATTACCGGCAAAGGTCGTTGTAATTTTACAAACGATTGTTCAAACGAAGAATTCATCAAAAACGTTATTTCTAATCCTAAATTTATGTATTCTGCAATTTCTAATTTCACAACGCAGGATACTATTAATTTTTTTAAAGAAAAAGGGCTTAAAGTCAAAAAAGAAAGGGGAAATAGGATGTTCCCCGAAAGCGACAAATCAAGCGACGTTATAAAAGCCCTAACTCCTTCATCAAATCAAGTTAAAATTCATTATAATACAACAGTTAAATCAATTATTTCAAAAGACGGCAAAGCGATAGGCGTGATGACGGATAACGAACGTTTTGACTGCGACCGCGTACTAGTTGCAACTGGTGGGATAACTTATCCTTCGACCGGTTCAACAGGCGACGGATATAAGTTTGCAAAATCCTTTGGACACACGATTGTAGAACCAAAACCCGCTCTCGTTGCACTTATTTCTCCAAACTCGTTTTGCAAAGAGTTACAGGGTTTATCTTTAAAAAACGTTTCCGTATCGGTTTACGTTGAAGATAAATTTATTGCTAGCGATTTTGGCGAGATGCTATTTACGTCAAACGGTGTAAGCGGGCCGTGTATTTTGACTCTTTCGAGTAAAATTTGTAGAAAAAATCTTAAAAATTCCTACGTTTCAGTTGACTTAAAACCCGCTTTGTCGTATGATTCGCTTGACGGACGAATTTTAAGAGATTTTTCAGAAAATACTGGAAAAATTTTTAAAAATTCTCTCGACGCTCTTCTTCCTAAATCTTTGATTCCAGTAGTGGTACAAAAATCGGGAATTTCGCCCGACAAAAAGGTTAATCAAATAACGCAAGAAGAACGAAAAAAACTTGTAGATACCCTTAAAAATTTCAAAATTGATATTAATTGTCTTGCGCCTTTTACTCAGGCAGTAATAACGTCTGGTGGAGTATCAGTTAAAGAAATTAACCCAAGGACTATGGAAAGTAAACTAGTCAAAAACTTGTATTTTATAGGAGAAGTTTTGGACGTAGACGCGCTAACTGGGGGATTTAACCTTCAAATTGCTTTTTCAACGGCGTCATCTGCTGTAAACGCTATAATAGGAGAATAATTATGAGTTTTTATACCGTTCTAAGAACTATAGTTTCACCGATAATCAAAGTTATCTACCCAACTAAAATTATTAATAAAGAGTTTTTGCCAGAAGGAAAAACCGTACTTTTATCAAATCATTACGCAATGAGTGATATTATAGTTACGGCAATAGGCTTATTAAAAAAAGATTTCAAAGGTATGGGTAAAAAAGAACTTTTTAAAAATAAATTCGTTGGAGGATTTATAAAAAAACTTGGTGGTATTCCAGTAGACCGCGATGGTAACGATATAAATGCAATTAAAGAATCAGTAAAGGCATTAAGTGAAGGAAAAAAACTTTACGTTTGTCCCGAAGGAACGAGAAACAAAGGTAATTACAAAAAAATGCTTCCATTAAAAAATGGTTCCGCAGTTATTGCAATTAAAACCAAAACCCCTATTGTTTTGATGCTTTTAAATAAAAAATCACGTATTTTCCGCAAAAATTATATCATTTTATCCAAAAGTATTGAACTGACTGAATTTTACGGAGATAGGCCACCCGAAATGAAAGACAAATCG
>JAZQYG010000039.1:0-4118 GCA_045633305.1 Clostridia bacterium
AGTGGAAGGTCACGTTTATATCGGTATGCCACCACTGTACAAACTATCAAGAAAGGACAAAACAATCTACGCTTACGACGACGCCGAACTTGAAAAGGCGAGCGAGGAGATGGGCGGAAAATACGATTTGCAAAGATATAAGGGCTTAGGAGAGATGAATCCCGAGCAATTATGGGAGACGACGTTAAATCCCGCAACTCGTCAACTTATGAAAGTTACTATCGAGGATGCGGCAAGAGCGGAAAAAATGATTTCCGTACTTATGGGCTCGAACATTGAGGCAAGAAAGAATTATATAAACGAGCACGCAAACTTCAATAAATACGACAAGTTTGCAGATTTGATTTAAGGAGTTCGTATGAAGGAAAAGAAAACTCAAAAAATAGTTGAAACTAAAGAACTCATATTAAAGCCTCTTGAAAATATTCTTCACGAGTCTATGATGCCTTATAGTGAGTACGTAATACTCGACAGAGCCTTACCTAGAGTAGAGGACGGACTCAAACCAGTTCAAAGGCGTATACTTTATTCTATGCTCGAACTCGGTCTTACTCCCGATAAACCGCATAGAAAATCGGCGAGAATAGTCGGTGACTGTCTTGGTAAATATCACCCTCACGGTGATACCTCTGTTTACGACGCTATGGTTAGACTTGCTCAACCTTTTAATATGCGTATGACTCTCGTAAACGGTCACGGTAACTTCGGCTCTGCGGACGGAGATTCCGCCGCTGCTATGCGTTACACCGAGGCTAGACTCGACCCGCTTGCTATGGAATTATTGCGTGACCTTGATAAAGACACGGTTAGTTGGAGTTTGAACTTTGACGATACGAGAAAAGAGCCCGACACCCTTCCCGGTAGATTTCCGAATCTACTCGTTAACGGCGCAAGCGGTATTGCGGTAGGCTTAGCGACTAATATTCCTCCTCACAATCTTGGAGAGGTAATAGACGGCACTGTTGCCCTCATTGATAATCCCGATATATCTCTCGTTAATTTGATGAAGATTATAAAAGGACCGGATTTCCCGACGGGTGGATACGTAACGGCTGGGGACGAACTTTTCTCTGCTTATAGCACGGGACGAGGCAAACTTACCATGCGCGCAAAATATCATATAGAAGGCGACGAGAAAAAGCAGATTGTAATCACCGAACTTCCTTACCAAGTGGATAAATCGGCGCTATTGCTTAAAATTCGTGACCTCAAAGAAAACAAAAAAGACCCGCAACTCGCGCTTATCACCGATATTATCGACGAGAGTGCAAGAGATGGTATGAGGGCGATAATCAAACTCAAAAAAGAGGCAAAAGTTCAAAGCGTTATCAAACTTTTGTTGAAGTACACCGATATGCAAAAGACTTTCGGTGTCAATATGGTTGCAATAGCGGGTAGTAAACCTCGTCAAATGGGGCTTATCGAGATATTAAAGTATTACGTTGAGTATCAAAGAGAGGTCGTATTAAAGCGCACCAAGTTTGATTTGAACTCCGCAAAAGAACGTATGCATATACTCGAAGGTTTGCTTATAGCAATCAAGAATATCGACGAAGTCGTTAGAATTATCAAAACGTCCGCTTCTTCAACCGAGGCAAAACAAAGACTTCGCGCAAAGTTTTCACTTTCCGAAAAGCAAGTACAAGCCATTATGGATATGCGTCTTGCAAGGCTTACAAGTCTCGAGGTAACTAAACTAACCGACGAGATAAAGGAACTCAAAGCGCTTATAGATAAATTGACCGCTATCGTTAATTCCAAAAAACTTCAAATGGAAACGGTTAAGAGCGAACTACTCACAATTAAGCGTCAATACAAATCGGATAGACGCACCCAAATCCTTTCAGACGTAGACAAAACGCCTATTCCAACCTCGGAGATAAAGGTGGAAAGTAGAGAGGGAATATTCTGTATGAATTCGGACGGACTTATGAAGATTGTTCCGCCTAAAAACTTCTCAATGGCGCTAACTTCTGCAATAGACTGCACCGAAAACGAACTTACACCTATCGTTATGGAAGTAAAAGAGGGTGACAGCCTTTGTTGCTTTACGAATTTTGGTAACTGTTTTAGACTAACTTACGGTATGTTCCCCGATAAAAAATGGAGAGAAAAGGGAGCAAAACTCCAAGCAATTTCAAAAGACGCCGTAGATAAAGAAAGAGTTGTTTCCGTTATCAAAGTTGAAAAGGATAATTTTGACGGTGAGTTGTATTTCTACACTAAAAGCGGTATGGTTAAGCGTTCCTCCTTTAAAGAATACGACGTCAATAAATCTTGCTACTCAGCAATCAACCTCAAAGACGGCGACACTCTTATCGGCGTAGAAAAGGTGATGGAAAACACCACGATATTCTTTGGAACGAAAAACGGTATGTGTTTGAATTGCGAAACTAAAGATTTTACCTGTTACGGCAGAAATTCGGGTGGTATAAGAGGAATAAATCTTTCCGACGGTGATAGCGTAATTAAAGCCTTCCAAGTTGACGGAGAGGGAGAGATAATAGTCGTTACGGAGAGCGCTTTTGCTAAAAGAGTAATAAGCGCGGACGTGGAAGAGTCTGCAAGAAATAGAAAGGGACTCAAAATATCTGATGCAAAACAGGGCGACGTGCTTTTGTACGCTTACGTAAAATATCCGTATGAAATAGGTATGGTAGACAGCGAAGGTCAAGTATACGGAGTTGATACGGAGAGTTTGGATATCGTAGACCGCACGAACAAAGGTAAACTTGCCGTAAAAGTAAAAAATATCAAACTCGTAAAAGCCGTTGCTCATTACGGAAAACTTTAAAGGAGAGAGTAATGCTTGAGGTCGATTTAATTAATTTGTACGGACAGGACGAATACGAGTCTGCTCTTGCAAGATATCAATCTATCGGTGAAAAGTTTTCTCAAAAATATGGAAAGTGGGAATTTTTCGTATCTTCTCCCGGAAGAATTGAAATTTGCGGAAATCATACAGACCATAACGGAGGATTAGCCCTTGCCTCTTCGATAAATCTCGATACGGTAGGCGCAGTTGCAAAGTCAAACGACGGTACGGTGAGAGTCGAAAGCCAAGGCTACGAGGGGTTTGAATTTGACTGCAAAGATTTGACCTTAAACGAGCAAGAAAAAGGTAAAAGTATCGCGCTCGTTAAAGGTGTAATGAAATTTTTGTCAGATAAAGGTTATAAAGTAGGCGGATTCAACCTCGTAACCGAAAGTACCGTTTTTAAGGGCGCGGGGGTGTCCTCGTCAGCGTCGTTTGAACTTTTGATAGCAAAAATCGTGTCGGCGCTATTTAACGAAGATAGTATATCAGAAGAAGAGTTAATTCAAGCATCTTGCTTTGCCGAAAACGTATATTTTGGTAAACCGTGTGGCTCTCTTGACCAAACTGCGATAGGACTTGGCGGAATTTCTTTTATCGACTTTTCTAATTCAAACGAACTTATTGCAAGAAAGGTGAATTCAGGAATAAATGATTTATCCGTAGTCATAGTAAATTCGGGCGGTGACCACTCTAATCTAACGCATGCATACGGTGAAATAAGAGAAGAGATGGAAAGCGTTGCGAGTTTTTTCGGTGCAAAAAAGTTGATTGAAGTTAAAAAAGAACTTTTTGATAGAGAAACAAATAATCTTTTGCAAAAAGTTTCGGGAAGAGCATATCTTAGAGCAAAACACTTTTTTGAAGAAAACCAAAGGGTTACTCTTGCCGTCCAAGCGCTAGAATCTGGGGATAGAGAAGGATTTTTCTCGGCAATTAATAGGTCAGGACTCAGTTCTTATACCCTTCTTCAAAACTGTTACGTCGAAGGGGACAAAGAGCAAAGAATACCTTTGTGTTTAGCCCTTGCCGATAATTGCGAGGGCGTCCTTGCGAAAAGAGTGCACGGCGGTGGGTTCGCCGGAACAGTTCTTCTTTTCGTTGAAAAAGACAAAGTGGACGACGTTAAACAAAAAATGAGTTCGGTTTTCGGGAAAGAAAACGTTTTTAAGTTGAATTTGCGTTCAAGTGGAGCAATTAGACTGGGAAAGGAGAGCGTATGAAAAATAAAAATAATTTGAGTATTTATATGCTTGCTTCGGTATTTATCGTAGTAGGCGTACTTTTAGCGTTAGACTGGTTA
>JAZQYG010000040.1:0-6500 GCA_045633305.1 Clostridia bacterium
GTGGATGTTTAAGAGCATATAACTACACTATGACTGAAGAGGAACTTGCTCTCGCTACTCCTTACGGTCGTTCGCTCTACGAACTTACTCAAAACCCTGACGTAGAATTCGTTCCTTATAGCCCCCTTCTTAACGACTTTATGCCACAACAAGGCTTAGACCTCCCTTATTCTTGGCAGTTTATGACCAAAGCAACGGCAGTAGGTGACGCAGGCGACGCCTATATCGTTGAAACTCGTCAACCCTATCAAGCCTTCATAAACACCCCTGCTCTCGACGTACAAGAATACTTCGATGGATGTTATAATTATTTTGAGCAAAGGTGGTCTCAAATAATAGCAAGTTAATATTAGACGTTTACAAGTAAACAAATTTATGCGCGATAAACTCGCGCATATTTTTTTGCTTTACATTTATTTTGCAAAAGCGTATACTTAAAATATTAATATAAGGAGAAAAGTTATGAAAAAATTACTTAAACTTTTGTTAATTATTTGTATCATTTCGGCTATGGCGCTAACGGTGGTTGGCTGTCAAACTCCTCCCCCACCGGAAGAACCTTCTGGCGGACCTTCGGGAAGTCCCTCTGGCTCTAATCCATCGGGTTCTAATCCATCGGGTTCTAATCCTAGTACGCCCCCTGCTCTCACAAAAAGTGAACTTGCAACGATTTACAAAGAAATCGCTCAAAGCGCTTGGGCTACCCTCGGTTACACCGACCCGACTCAATCAACCCCTACGCCTACTAGTTTGTCCTTTGTAACCGACACTCCCGAAACTAATGACCCTACTACTATCAAACAACTAAAAAGCGTACTTGCTGGTTCTGCTGCAGTGGTTAATATGATAGGAGAATACTTTAATAACGACAATTTCGTAATTTCGGATAAACCCGTATCCTTTGCTATTAACGAAATCACCGTGCCAGGCGTTCCTTATACCGACGTAAAAATTTCTATGAAAACTAAAATTGACAAAGATGCCGATATGCTTTACGTAGAATTTTATATGACTGGAAAAATCGGAACTGAAGATTATATCGAATACGATTATAGTGAAATAGGATATGATTTCGACGGCGAGGACGGAGTTAAATCTTTCCAACTTATCACTAGAAGAAAAATGCCTGGTATGGCTAACTTAATGTACGGAGAAGAAAGACTTCAAGAAGACGGCAAATGCTTTATGACTGACGAGGCAAGTCCCGCATTTATCGCTCAAGTAGACGAACTTTATAACGCATATATGACGGCAAAAGCACAAGAAATTGCTCTCACCGAAGGAAACTTTGACGCAGAGTTTAATAACTATTTGAATATTACAAATAGACTTATGACTCAAAATAACAATTAATTTTCCTTAGTTTAAAAGAGCCGAATTAATTCGGCTCTTTTTTATTTTAACAAAACTTGACAATAATATTATTAACACATATAATTATTACGTTATCAAATAAAAAGAGGTTTGTTATGGAACTCGTTTTACTAACGGCGCTCGGCGTTGGCGGAGCAACCGTTATAGGTTCAATTCTTGGCTTTGTTTTCAAAAAAATAACGCACAAGTTTTCCGATATAGTTCTCGCTTTTGCTGCGGGCGTTATGCTATCTGCTTCCGTTCTCGGGCTTATTCTCCCATCACTTGAATACGGCGGAAATTTGGCGCTTTTAATTACTATAGTCGGTATTTTTGTAGGCGCGCTTTGCGTAAATCTTGTAGACAAACTCGTTCCTCATATGCACAATCTTTTAGGCGGAGAACAATCCAAAGGCGCGCATCGAGTACTCCTTTTCGTTACCGCTATTGCTATTCACAATCTCCCAGAAGGAATTGCAGCAGGAGTTAGTTTCGGCTCGGGCAACGTCACTCACGCTCTTATGATTGCTGGTGGTATTGCTCTTCAAAATATCCCCGAAGGTATGGTTATTA
Organism: Clostridia bacterium; assembly: GCA_045633305.1. Taxonomy (GTDB): domain Bacteria; phylum Bacillota; class Clostridia; order Christensenellales; family RUG350; genus RGIG2224. Next base: position 1,927 of record JAZQYG010000040.1, read on the forward strand.
TAGGACCTATGCTTGCATCTGGAATATCCCCAAAAAAGACTTTTGTGACCGCGTCTATTACGGGTGTGATTGAAATCGTTGGAACTCTTATAGGTTATTTTGCCGTAACCCTTGCAACGGCGATACTCCCCTTTGCTCTTGCTTTTGCAGGCGGTACTATGCTATACGTCGTTAGTCACGATATGATTCCCGAAACACACGCTCACGGCGCGCAAAAAGGAGCTACTTACGCCCTTATTATAGGATTTTGCTTAATGCTTATAGCGGACGTTTTACTTGGATAATAGTTTAAAAATGAAAGCCACCGAAATATTCGGTGGCTCTTTTTTTATCCTTTAATTTTGTTTGAATTGCAAATTATATAATCTTGCGTACGTGCCGTTTTCTATTTTTATCAGTTCGTCGTGCTTGCCTTGCTCTATTATCTTTCCTCCGGACACTACTGCAATCTCGTCCGCATTTTTGACCGTGGATAGTCTATGAGCAACTACAATCGTAGTTCTTCCTTTGCATAGTTCGTTGAGTGACTCTTGAATAAGTATTTCGGTAGTATTATCAAGGGCGCTAGTTGCCTCGTCAAGTATAAGTATGGGAGGATTTTTTAAAAACACTCTTGCTATTGATAGTCTTTGTTTTTGTCCGCCCGAAAGTTTTACGCCACGCTCACCTATACAAGTATCGTATCCTTTTGGTAGGGTCATTACGAAATCGTGAATATTTGCTCTTTTTGCAGACTCGATAATTTCTTCTTCCGTTGCATCGGGTTTTCCATAGGCGATATTATCTCTTATACTCGAATTAAATAGATATACGTCTTGTTGAACTATTCCGATATTACGTCTAAGCGAGCCCATAGTAATATCTCTTATATCTATCCCGTCAATCAGTATTTTTCCTTCTTCTACCTTGTAAAAATTAGGAATTAAATGACAAATCGTAGTTTTGCCTCCGCCACTTGGCCCTACCAAAGCAAATACTTGACCTTTTTTAACCTCTAACGACATATCGTTGATTATTTCTCCGTTATTGTCATACGTAAAGGTTACGTGTTCTAAAGTGATATTGCCTTCTATCGTTTTAATATCCTTTGCGCCCTCTTTATCAATTTCGGGCTCGGCATCTAAAATTTCCAAAAATCTTTTAAATCCCGTAACGCCGTTTTGGTACTGCTCGGTAAACATTATAAGGGTATTTACAGGTCCCAAAAAGAGGTTTATCGATACGATAAAGGTCGTGTAATCGGCAAAGTTTATCTTGCCCATATATAAGAATAGTCCGCCTGCAATAAGTACTATTACGTTAAACACGTTAGTAACTAAAGTCGTCAAAGAGTGAAACGCTCCCATTGCTTTATACGAATCTTTTCTCGCATCAACGAAACTTTCGTTACCTACCTCGAATTTATCTCTTTCTACCTCGGAGTTATCAAAAGCCTTGGTTACTCTTATTCCCGATATACTGCTCTCTAGTCTTGCGTTAATCTCTCCTACCGCTTTTCTACTTTCGGTGAAGGCGTTTCTCATACGTTTTCTAAACCTAAAAGATATAAGCATCAAGAAAGGCGCGCATATAAATATTATGAGTGTTAGCCAAATATTTATCGTCGATAGATAAATAAACGAGGTAATTATCGAAATAGAGGAAATTATGATATTCTCAGGACCGTGGTGGGCTAGTTCGCTCACTTCCCACAAATCGCTCGTCATACGAGTCATAATCTTGCCCGTTTCGTTATTATCGTAAAATTTGTACGGAAGTCTCTGCAAGTGGTTAAACATATCGCTACGCATTTGCGCTTGCATTTTTACGCCTATCATATGCCCTTGATACTGGATAAAGTAGTCAAGTCCCATCCTAATCAAATAAAGTCCAAGAAGAACGGACCCGAAAATTACTATCATATCGTAACGCATTGAGGGTATGTATTCGTTGAGCATCAACCTCGTAACGATAGGATAAAAAATTCCAAGCGTGCTAACCAAAAAAGACGCAATCATATCGAGGGCAAACATCTTTTTATGCGGTTTATAATAACTAAAAAATCTCTTTAACATTTTTTCCTCTTAAGAAAGTCCCTAAAATATTTAGGGACTTTTAAACTATTACGCTATATCTCCTGATAAAGATTTAAACAAATCTTCTACCTCTCTATTAGATAGCAATATCATCCAAAGTTTGACGTAAACTGAAATGGGTGAAAGGTTTTTTACTGGTATAATTCCAAGTGAAGAAAATACCGTTGCGCTTTCGTACTCAGGTCCGTCGTATACGCCGGTTGCAAAGACTTTTACCCCTTTTTCTTTTGCTTTTTCAAAAAATTCAAGCGCGCTTTTAGACTTGGTATCAAGCGTTCCAGAGTGATAAGTGTTGAATACAACGCACTTCACTTTATCCGAAATTTCGGGATAACTTATTCCGGGATGAGGAGTGAGTAAAAGTATCTCCTCGCAAGACTCTTGCATATTGTCAACGCAAAGAGGAGCAACCTCGTCGGATTTTTCTTTATATTCTGAATTTTTCACAAAATTAAACTTGCTGTCAAAATATCCGTATATAGAATCAAATATACTTATAGAGTCGTCAGAGTACGCTTTGCTTGCTATAAGTCTACTTCCTCGATGAACGAAAACTTTGTCCTCTTTTGCGTTACGATAAACGCTAAACACACCCTTGCCTTCTTTTGCTTTTATGAACTCTATTGCGCCGTGAAGATTATCTATAGCGTTACTATCTTCACTTTCAATAGGTTTATTAGAGGCAACCAAACATATAGGCGCGCAATTTAAACCAAACGCATAGGAAAGCGCGGATGCGGAATACTGCAAAGTGTCCGTACCGTGCGTAACTATGATACCGTCGTAGCCATCATTGATTTTGTCCTTAACGCAATCAACGAGCATTTTTATAGTGCTACCCGTGTTGTTTTCACTAAGTTCGGTGTATGGCTCAACTAAATCGTAATCAAAGTCGATAGCGTATTTGTTTGAATACTCATCAATAATTTTGTATGATTTTTTTGTGTCGGGAGAAAGAACGTTTTGACTAAGCGTGCTACCTATCGTTCCACCCGTAAATACGAATAATATTTTCATTTCTACTCCAAATTAGTCTTCACTTATAAGTATATCGAATACACAAGAGGTTTTAAACCTATTGACCAACGGGCAAACCGAACAAACCAGTTTTACCTTGATGCTAAGCAAAGTCTCGATAACACCCTCGCAATAACCTTTTACAAACTGACAAATATGACGTTTGTTCTTGATATCAACGATAAAACACTCGTTAATTGTGAGTTTTCCGCTGAATTCACCCGTTTCTTCGTTTACGTTTACTTGAATATCGAATTTACCCCAACCAACGTCGGAATCAAATTCACACCACTTGCGAAGTTTTTCTTCATACAAAGAAATCGACGCGCCGTTTGAAGATAAATCCCAGTGAGAATTGAGCCTTTGAGCAAAAGCTTGTCCGCAAGAGTATCCCGATTGATGGAAAGTCATACCCGCGTGCTCTGCATCAGAAAGGGCGCTAACTTCGTCAAAAATTCCTCCCATCATACCTATAAATGTATCCGTTCTAAAACTTACGTTACGTTGTTGGTCCTCAGGATTAATCATTATTCCTCTATGAGGTATGTAGTTAAATATCTTTTGAGTGTTGTCCGCGTGCGCAGTTTTTATACCCGCATCTTGATTTTGTGTATCCTCTCTTTTTACTTGAACTACGGAAGAGAGCGCATCTAAAAGTTTATCAAAATGATTTTTAGGTTCACCGGGGTATGCTATTATTCTCTGTTTTCTACCAAGATAATAACGATAATCGTAATTCATTTCAAATTCTTCTACGAAAAACGGAACGAAAAATTTGTTTTCGGCAACTATAATATCCACCTCGTTCAATATATGTTCGGAAGAATTTATAGCGCTTGACGCAACTAAAACGACTGCTTTACAATCGCAAATAGCGTTAGTGAGTTTGGACGCGTACGAGCCACCCGGAGTGATATCTCTAGGCGCAATATAGCAACCTATGCCCTTACTTTCAAAATATTCAACTATTTGGTAGGCGACGTCTTTGTCTTTTGTTGAGTAACTTATAAATAATAACTTTTCCATTTGTTTCTCCACTTTAACGTAAACGTTAAATATATTATAGTATATCATCTATATATATCTTTGTCAATTTGAAATAGTTTAAGCAAATAAGTAAAAATCTACGATAAAAACGATAATAAATAGTGATAAGTTAAATCAAAGAATTCCTGCGTTGCAGGATGAAATCCAAACAAGTTTGGATGAAATCTTCGCTCTTTTGCTCAGATGAAATTAAATCCGCGCTCAATCACCCCGCTTTAGCGGGATTTCATCGCTTTAGCGATTTCATACACCGTAGGTGTACTTCTTCCGACGAAGGCGGATTTAATTAAAAAAACGACAAGTTTACACTTGTCGTTTTTTTTGGAGGCACCACCCAGATTTGAACTGGGGAATAAAGGTTTTGCAGACCTCTGCCTTACCACTTGGCTATGGTGCCATATGGAGCGGGAGACGGGATTCGGACCCGCGACATTT